>CBIHNR010000271.1:0-5390 GCA_966211215.1 uncultured Pedobacter sp. | reverse complement strand
CATCGAAATCGATAAATACAGATTTGCCTTGTGCTGTTGCCGGAATTGTAAACGTTTTGCGATACCAGCCTACGCCGCCTGGCAGAGCTCCTCCTCCCGGAGTTGCCGGGTTTTTCTCATCAAACTTTCCTTCAATGCTCCAATCGTGCGGTAGGTTTAATTGACGCCAGCTGCTATCGTCAAAATCGGGATTGCTTGCTTTGGCTTCATCGCCTAAATAGAACTTCCAGCCTTTATCAAAATTTTCGGTGTTCCGTACCTGGGCATCGGCTATTGCCGATGCCAGCACGCAAAAGAGTATAAAAATTGGTTTACCAAGTGTGTGTTTGAACATGGCTATTTTTTATTGTCAATCATAAGGTAAACTACTGATCTGGCTGGCAAATCGATTTTGATTTTTCCATTATCATTGATTTTTGCAGATCTGGCTTTTAATGAGCCGTAGTTGGTAGGGCCTCCTGATGGGCCTGAGGGGCCAATGCCGTTTATCAGTACCTTTTTCGAAAAGTCACCGCCATCTCCACCTGTTAAAACATAGTAATAATACCTATCACCGGGGATGAAGTTTTCAATTTCGATTGAAGTAATTTGACTGGATGTGCCCTTATTCACCAACACTATACCGGCTTCCCCACTGGTAAAGCTGGAAGCATAACTTAAAACATCTGTACTGCCTGTCACGGTTGAACTGAACATACGATTGCCAAAATACTTTTGGAAGTAATCCATATAATAGAATGCCGGGCGTGGACTCCATTTGGCTGTACCGTCTCCATCATCTCCGGTACTGAATAAACCATGGTCATTTCCATTATTATATCCATTGGCAATGCCCCAGCGGCTAGCCATACCATAATTATTTTTGATTAATTCACCCAGCACAATTGTCGCATGCATGCCCGCAACGTGTGATACCATTTGTTTTGACCCCTCAGCACCGATGTTCCATTCTGTTAAAGCAATAGGTTTCATTTGTACACCGGCTCTCTGCGTGGTTGTTTTCATCCAGTTCATCATAGACTGAGTGTTACTCGTTGCAGAATTGAGGATATCGGTTGCACCAGTGTTAGCGCCCAGCGGAGTATAATAGTCATGGATAATATAATAATCTGCCGCATTACCGGCTTCTGCAAAGTATTCCGCATTCCATGTTCTATCGGGCACATTCCAGGTATTGGCGGCATCAAAATGAATTAACTGAGCACCTATTTTAATAGTAGACCCTACTTCAGCAGCAGCTTTGCGCATAGAATCGGCAAAAACTTTAAAGTGCTTACCATAAATAGTCCCATTGATAATCTCCGGCTGCCCGTCTTTGTTTTTTTTCAAGTCAATTTTAAAGCCTGCCTGCCACGGGCCGCTGCTTTCGTTCCCAATTTCCCAAAATTTGGTACGGCCTTTGTCTGCTCTTACCCAATCTGCAGCTAAATGTGCGGCATCTCTGTCGGGATGAGCGCCAGTGCCATAGCGAGCGTAACCATAATTAACGGTTACCATTCCGGTGCTGTTAATCTGCTGTAAGGTATTGTAATAGTTCTCAAGGCTCATACTCCAATCCGGCGTGTTCTTTCCGTACCAGAATGTTTCCTTCTGCAAAGTCCGTCCATCTGCATACAAAATGGTATCAGGCACATCAGCCGGCTTATTTCCGTAGTTTTTATTCCAGAAATAGACACTGGAGATGTTCCCTCCCGGAAAGCGGACTACATTAGGAGAAAGACTTTTTAGATGGTTGATAAGTGTTGGCTCAGTTGCTACCTGGCCAATGTAGGTATTTGCATTAGTGCCAAAAACGTATTTTGATACTTTGGTGATGGTTTGGCTAAAATCAGCCGTGACTTTAACTTTAGGGCCAAAGAAAGGCGGTGTAACAAAATCATAGGCAGGTGCCACGAAATTCTTGGGTGCCCAACTGTCCAGGAAAAATCCGGTGCTTGTGGCAGTTTGAACCTCAGTGGGTGGTGTAACGTTGTATGCCTTCTCTACTATTGTTGCTGAATCCTTTTTACAGGCGGCTATAAGGCTGATGCTCAGGACGGAGTAACCTATAGCACGTTTTAAACTATTTTTACTTGGCATTTTTTTTTAAGTGATTGGTTTTTAAGTTGTTTATATAAGCGGCTCGTAAAGCACGAACCGCTAATTCAGCTCTTTCGGCATGGGCCTGTTCCACTATGTTTTGTTAGAATAAAACATAGTGGAAGGCAAACCATTCGTCTTTAGCAGCATCATAGGTGGTACCAAACCAAATGCCCTTATCATCGACAGCATTCGGGAAGGCTTTTAAAACTTTTAAAGTGGTTTGAGTGGGGTTCATCCAGCTGCCAGGATTTTGTAATAAAGCCCCGTCAGTTAAGGTAATCTCATTACTAGACTCTTTAACGGTAAATGTTCCGTTAGTAACAACGCCGTTCTGGCTACGGGTATATTTTAATCCCTTCTTGGTAAATTTAATATAGGAATTAGCCACTGCCGCATCCCAACTGTTGTTCCAGCCCCAATCTCTGGAACTTGCATGTCCGGTTGTCCAACCTTTTCCTTTTGCAATCCAATCTACGGGGTTTCCCTCAGCATCTAGTTTCCAAAGGCGCACAGAAGCCCCTGTAATGTAATCCAGAAGCCCTCCCGTAGCAAATTTGGGATTAAAACCTTCGTCAACAGTAACAACCGGAGGTACAACTGGAGGTGTCCAATTGTCGCTAAAAGTTTTTGATAGGAAATTAAGAACCTGATACTCCGGCTTACTTTTATGTTTCACAGCCAATTGCATGGTGTTTTCTGTGAGCGAGATTACTCTCACGCTATTAATGTTTGAGGCATCACCATGGGTAAAGTTAACTCCCAAGATGCTTGCATCTGTGGTTGTTAAGACTTTGGTGTTTATATCGAAGAAATAAGTTCCATTCTCCACGTTCAGATTCGAAACGCCCTTATGGTCTGCTTTAAAAAACGGCCCTCCTTTTAAGCTGAAGGTCATATAACCATAGTCCTTTTTATCAGCAGCCCAGGTATCACTGGTGTAATTTGGTGCATAAGTCCAGCAATTATTTCCATTAGGAACTTCGCACACCTGACTCCATTTGATGCTTTTTCCATCGTCTGCAAGCGTACCATAGGCATTATCCATACCCGCAAAATATACAGGGCTTGTAAAAACTTTTTTATCACCGTTGGCATTTACGTCCAGTACCCAGGTCTTTTCGTTCCCTACCCCGCCGGTTAGTAAAGTCCACAAAGGGTCATTTACATAATTTAGGTTATCGGCAGTAACTTTAACAGTTACTGGTTCCATCTCAACCACACCGCCACCTGTCATTGCAGAAAACTTTACGGTATAGTCTCCTTTAAAAGCAAAACGAACCGTATCTCTTTCTCGGGTAGATTTTCCGGTACCGTAGTCCCATATCGCCAGAGCTCCTGGTGTTTTATTAATGAGGATCACGGTATTGCCTCCCGGATCAGTCGCTAAATCCTGAACAACCTCAAATTTAATTTCAGACTTATCCAGCATCCTTCCTAAATCATGATCTTTTTTAGAACAGGATATAATTAAGGATATTCCTAAAAGAAACACCCCTGCTAATTTTTTAAAAACTTTCATTATAGAAGATATTAAATATTGTATACTGATAATTTATCACTGATATGACTTTGTTACCAGCCTGAATTTTGCTTTAATACACCGTTTGACAGAGTAATTTGAGGATATGGGATTTGAACAAGCCCCTTTGTCTCAATTACTTTGGAAGCCGAAATTGTTTTAGCTACATTGACTCCTCCGTTCTGGACAGTAGTGCTTTCGGCAATTGTTGCGGCAGCTACATTTATTCCCTGGCGAAGCAAGTCCCAGTAGCGAATACCCTCAAATGCAAATTCGAAACGGCGTTCTGCCATAATATTACTTTGTGATACAGGAATGGAAGTAAAATTGTCTTTATAGGCACGCTGCCTTACCTGGTCAAAATAAGATTGAGCATTGGGACTGCCAAGTTCTGCAGCCATTAATAAAACATCAGCAAACCGGATAGCCACATAATCCTGGAATTGCGAAATCTGAAAATCGCCATTTCCCTTGCCTTTGGTTACAGAATTTGCAAATCCTGCAGAATCTACGGATAATGGAGTATATTTTTTAGTATAGTAGCCGGTGTACTCACGCTGATCCTTTTGGTTCGTAAAGCTAATTCCTTCATCTGCTATCGAGATAATAGAAGCGACCTTCCTTGTGTCGGTATTGCTATACGCATTCCATAACTTAGGGTTTACAGTTGAAGCGCCCCAACCGTTTCCATAAGGAGGAAATGACTGGCCTCGGATGCCGTTCATTACCAACCAGTGGTTTCCATCGGTGTTTCCATTGTAATCACTTGTATACGTATATTTTATAGCGAACACTGTTTCCTTATTGTCTTCTCCGACATAGGCTGTTTCTGATGCTGGCCATAAGTTGGCAAAGTTATCTACCAAGCCAAATCCACCATTGCTGATGATATTTTCCAAATAGCCCAATGCTTCTGATTTGCTGATTACGCCCACCAGGTCAGGCTTAGAATAATATCCGGTGTAATACAAGTATACACGGCCAGCTAATGCCTCTGCAGCCCATTTTGTTACCCTGCCATAAGTAGCTGCGGGTTGAGCTGTATATGCCGTTGCAGGTAAATTAGTTACTGCAAATTTCAAATCTTCGGCGATTACCTTATAGACGTCATCGGGGTTGGCTTGCGGAATATTTTCACTTGATGGCGCAGTGAGTAATGGAATGTTGCCCCAAAGCCTAACCATATCAAAATACAGATAAGCCCTTATAAACCGCGCTTCTGCTTCATAAGTATTTCTTAATTCGGGATTAGATCCCCAATTGATCTGATCCATTTTATTGATTAACATATTACAGCGATATAACGCCCTGTAATAGGCAGCCCAGCTACCGCCAAAAAGATCATTATCCGCAGGAGAACGCAGCTTGTCAAATTCATCCATCATCTGATAGCCAAAACCATCAGAACTACCTGTACCACCAAAAACATTGTCAGACATTACTTCAGATGCAACTGGGAAAGCTATTCCGTTGTCATACACCTGCTGAAGCCCATCATAACAACCTACTAACGCTTTGAAGCCATCCTCGGGTGTTCTATAAAAGTTTTCCTCAGTAGCAGTAGTTACGTCTTCTGTATCGAGGAAGTCTTTACTACATGCCCCTACGGTTAGTAGAGACATTGCCAGTATATATATTTTAAAAGTCTTCATAATGAAATTCTTGATTAAGGTTAAAATCTAACATTTGCTCCAAACATGAATGTTCTTGGGCGTGGGTAGTATCCTAAATCCACTCCTGAAGAAAATCCTTCACCATAACCAATTTCGGGGTCCATACCATCATATTT
>CBIHNR010000270.1:0-5398 GCA_966211215.1 uncultured Pedobacter sp. | reverse complement strand
AACGTTGAATTAATTTTTCCGGGTAATTCCCGTCTAGTCATCGGTCCGGAAAGGGATTGCAGGCAAACCATCTGAATTGATTTGTTTTTTTAAAGGTCCCGGGAAGCTATCATGTGCGGCTATGTTTATTCATTGCGTGTTACCCTCTCTGCCTTCGGCATATATTGAGCAATTAATTTGTTTTTAATGGCCTCAATGAGCTCCTTTCAGTCGGTTCTCCCAGGGGGAGAGAAAGGTCAACCCACGCCGGACAAATCGCTTAACTTGTGTGCGACACATGCTATTAAGGAAATAGCAAGCGAAAAGTATTAAACCTTTCCAGGGATTGGCGGCCGATCCACCAATCCCTGAGAAAGGAAAATAATCTTATGTATTTGTTAACAATATAGCCATTACTTAATCCCCTCTTTAAGGACATAACCATAGCCGGGTTCCTTACTACCCCATTGCGTCTATCTTAAGCCGCGAACCGATCTCTATGTGGTTATTGCACTGAGCTATTTAGTCATAGCGCCCGTGCCCAGTAGTTCAATCATCTTTCTTGCATAACGCTTTCCAAACTCTCTGTATGAAGCAGAACTAAAATGTGCTGCATCAGATCCCACGAGTTCAGCAGATGAAATTACATGTGCATTGGTAATCACAGAAGGAAGCTTATTTACTTCCACATTGTGAGAACCACAACATGCATCCTTTGAAGCCAGCAGCTCACCTGCCAGAAAAGGTACATCGCCCAATTTAAGGTCTGTCTTAAGGTTCTTTACAACATTTGCAACTTTGTTTTTCCACTCAGTATTGTTTGTGTTGGTTTCGCCCTGATGGAAAAGAATTCCCTTAATCACACCTTCTTTTTGAGCAAGTTTTGCAACTTCTACCAATCGAACATAAGGATTGCCTCCATACGAATCAATAACGCCTTTCATCCATGATGGTGCAGTTGTTACGTATGAACTATAATTGGCTTTATCAAACAGTGCTATGTCACTCCCGGGAACTGCCACCGGCACAATGCCAATTTTTATTCCTGAAGGAAGTTCCTGCACCATTGTTCTTCCAAAGTAGTCTAAAATACCGAGTCCTGTGCCGCAACGCACCAGGGGAGGTGTAGCTGTTGTCCATTTTCCGACCTGACGAGTGCGATCGTCTGTGCAATTAACGGCACTCATTACTTTAAAACGTGCATCTACCCCAACTTTATCCTGGTTTTCAATTGTAGCGGCGCCATCCATATTCGATTGCCCAAACGCGAGGTAAATGTGAAAATTAGGGTCAGCTGTGCTTGTTTCCTCTTTTTTCACCTCCTGGGGTTTGCTCGTATTGACCTGAGCTTTTGCGTCCTTCTTACATGCTAAAAAAGATATTGCAAGTAGCGTTGTCGATATTGTAACCACCGCACTCAACAAGGCTTTCTGCCTTAAGCGACTCATGGCAGCATTACAAGAAAATACATTCACTTTTTGATTAATTTAGTATTAGAAAATTTATTATTGAGTCAATAAGAGGCTAGCTTCCAAATGTCATTAACTTAAGAATAACAAGCCTACCAGGGTTAAAGGTCGGCAGAAAAATCAGGCCGTTATAGATTCCGTGCCGTAGGTATCCCGAACATTCGGGATTGCGTACCTACGGCACGCCAAACCGTTCATAATTAAATTTTCTACCGACATCTTGCACCTATGGCGCAATCTCTAATTGTTAAGCTAATGACATTGGGCTAGCCCCCTACGGATGGCGAAAATCACCAGCCGCAGGGAAGGATAACAACCTTATGTTATACAGAGAGTAATAATTATATTATTTACCTGCTTCAAGAAGCGCATCAATCGTACGCTGATCTTTTACTGTACCATTGTTTCTGTTTACTGCAGCTCCAATATCCCACCAAAAAGGTTTAATGCCACGGGCCACTGCTTCTTTGGTTGTAAAGGTTATCCAATGATCTACCGAGGCGTTATGCAGGGCCAAATCTTTGGGAACATTAGCGGTATTATCACGCCTGTAAGCGCCATATTCGCCCATTATAACTGGTATCCCTTTATCAATGAATTTAGTTTTCATCTTATTGTAATCAGCAAGTATCTCGTCCTCTTCTCCGTATGTTGCGTTACGCTCAGGTTCAATGGTCGAATGATAACCGTTACCCCAGTAGTAAAGCATTTTACCCCAGGTCTCGTCTTTGTTCCCGAAACAAAACTGTGATGGTGTATAGTTATGCACTTCTACCATCAGGCGATTAGCCGTCGGGTCTTTAGGAAGTGTGTTCATCAAGTTAAATGTTAATCCCGGGTTTGTATTTGGGCCTTGAACTATAAGAACGCGATGGCTGTTTTTTCCACCTGTAGAACGAACCGCCTTAACGAACGTCTGGTGGTAGGATGCTAAGATTGCCATCTCCTCGGCATTGTCAGCAGCAGGTTCGTTCGCACTGGCAAACATGAGATGTTCATCAAAGTCACGCATCGCGGTACCGATTTGCTCCCATAAAGCTTTTTGTTTAGCATTAACAGAATCTTGCTTTACTTGAGTGATGTTATGCTCCAGCCATCCACCATCCCAGTGAATATTCAGCATAACATATAAGCCATTATTGACACAGTAACCGACTACCTCTTTTACTCTGTTCATCCAATTCTGATCAATATGCGCCGTAGCCTTATTGTCGAGATGAGCATTCCAGGAACAGGGTATACGAATAGCAGTAAAACCTAATTGCTTTACAGCTTTTACATACGACTCTGTGATCTGTGGATTGCCCCAGCTTGTTTCTCCATCAGGAGCTTCCAGAGTATTACCGATATTCCATCCTAATTTGAATTTGGCTGCCAGTTGCACAGCCGTACTCATTCCAATGGAATCAGGAGCTTTGGGTGATAGGTTATATGAGGGAAATAGTGTACTGATCTGCGCTACTTTAACGCGTCGCGCCTGATTACCTGAATTTATAACCAATGTAACCGACCGGGTAAGTCCTGTGTTATTGGGAATTACCGTTAATTTCAAAGTTGTATTACCACTTTCGCCTCCAGTTTTACTTAACTTCAACCATGAAGAAGCAGAATTGCTAATAGTCCAGTTACCATTACTGACAATTGTTATCTCTGCGTTGCCCTCTTCTGGCTGAAAAGAAACCTCTGACAAAGAAACGTTAAGCTCTGGCTGGACAACCTCTTTCTTTTTACAGAAAGAAAAAAGCATTGCGAAAAGCAACATCATACACAAAATCGAACGTTGCCCTTTATTTTTTTGTAAATAACTCATTTTCTTTTACTTAAATCCAATCCAACCAATTCCATACAACTACACAACAGGTGATTTCCTCACAGCCGGGAACTGATAAGAATAGGTTCTATTGGCACTGTAACAATCTGGGAACCTGTTTAATTGCAAGTGATCACGATTATTACAGTTAATGTGCTCTATTTTCAACCTCGTTTACCTTAAGTGCAACTGAGCTGTGAACAGAGACATGAAAACCTCCACTTTCGCATCTTAAACAGACCAAAAACAGGGCCTTCAATTAAAGGCCCTGTTTAGGTAATTATTTAAATTTCACTACCCTTACATTATCAATAGCGGCAGCGAAATCGGCAACGACAGTTGTCCCATCATTTATAAACCCAATCATAGTACCGCCAGCTCCACTTGAGCCTACTATATCCGTCAATTTTGAAGCAGGTAAGCCAGTATTTGTTACAAAATCCGACAATGGAACCGTAACGGTTTGCCATCCTTTCGTTATAAATGGAGAAGTCGAACCATCGCTATTTTTCCATGGACGATAAAGAGCAGTATAAGCCCAGCTATAGTCTTTCACGATCTGAATCGAGCCATTAACCCAAGGCTTTTTAACAAAAATTTCGAATTTTAATGCATAGTTGGCTAATGTATCCTGTAATTTGTCGGCCGGTATCCATTGTGCTGAATTCAGGTTGATAGACCGCTCCCACCAATTTCCATTTCCTGCTGCCAAATTCGAGACCTGAAACACACCATACCTTCCGTTGTTTCCGGGAAAATCAACTGAATTATCTGATGTTGGTACCCCCCAGGCATATTTGTTTACACCATCATGATTATTCAATACTCCAGTAACGTAATCATGCACATTGTAGACTGTGGTTACTGTTCCTGAATTTGTAGTAACGGTAACAGGTCCGGCTGTGGCGTCTTGAGGCACCATCAGACTAATAGAGGTTCCATCATTGGCTGCCTTATAATTGGTAATTTCTACGCCTGCATATCTAACACTTTTAATAAAGAAAAAGTTAAATCCATTTATTTTCACAGAATCACCAGGGTTGGCACTTTCGTTAGAGATTCCTGAAATTGTAGGTGCTGGAGCTACAATAGGAAATGAAAACGTGGTTTCTCCATGCGTGGTTACGTAACGTATGGTATTAAGCTCAGATTCTGGAACCAAAGGAAAGGCAATCACTGCAGGCATTAATACTATTGCACTGGTATCAGAAAACACGCTTTCAGTAAAAGTGCCCTTTACGCCATCAAAATAAATTTGAAGAGCGCCTTTTAAATTACGGCCAGAAATAACCACCCATTTTCCAGTACCCACTGAAGTTATAAGTGAGTCGCCCGGACTGGCTACATAGTTGCGTACGCCGGTAATAACAGGTGCTGCAGATGATGATTCATCTTTTTTACAGCCCTGTTGCAAAAAGAATATTGTTGCAAGTAAAACAAGTAGTAAATAGTTACTAGTCTTGTATAGCAGCTTTTTCATATTTTATTATTTAAAGAATAAATAATTTGGATTAATAATAGGATACTGGTTCCTCTAACAGTTTCGGGTTCGCCGTAATTTCGGCAGATGGAATTGGGAAAGTAAACGTACCGATAGTGGGATCCGCTATAACCCCGAACGGACTCTCTGCCTTTACAACCCCACTAGTGCTATATTCGAACGGAACCCGTTTAGTAATAGCCGTGTTTGTACCGTCATCACCAAGCAATTGTATAGCCTTTGACGGATTGTAATATGAAAGCCTTACCAGGTCAGTCCAATACTGTCCTTCGCCGGCAAGTTCAACCCTTCTTTCTTTAATCAGGATATCCATATTCAATGAGCTAAGTTCTTCAAGGCCAGCTCTATTACGCACCGCATTAAAGTATAAAAGAGCGTCAGGGTTAGTCGTGGAACTGTTGTTACCAAGGATTGCTTCGGCATAGATCAGGTACACATCTGCAAGCCTTAATAAAGAATTATGCTCGGCAGACCCGGTCAGGTTCATTTTAGGTGAATTGTTGTCTTTGTTCGTACCTATAATATGCTTCTTCAAGCCGGAATTCGATTTGAACTTAAAGCCTCCGCCGGCAGCATTCAGCTCAGGGTAATAATCACCGTTCAGCATAAATGTTGCTTTACGCCTGATTGAATCTTTCG
>CBIHNR010000269.1:0-5495 GCA_966211215.1 uncultured Pedobacter sp. | reverse complement strand
AGCGTGTTCGGGACTTCCACCCTATAGTCGATCGCCATGCCCGGCGCACATAAAACAAAAAAGGGCTGCCATTATAGCAACCCTTATCATTTTTCAAGCTTCTTTTTAGGATTCTTTTCCTTTCAGAACATTATCTATTTTGATGGCAACATCTTGCAAATGGTATTTTGTAATGCCTGATGATCTGGGAATTGCCCTGTTAACATCGCTTTTTAACTCATTGAGGTGAGCCCTCACAATGCTCGAAATATCGGTTGAGAATGGGTCCACTGCATTCAATCTAAGCACGCCTGTATTCGCTGGCTCTTTCAATAAAGCCTCCATACTATTAATATATGCCTTCTGAAGATTTCTGCGGTACAAATCAATAGAAGAAGCAGAGTTTAGTTCTGTCCAAACACCACTTTTTAATCCGGCAAACAAACCGAGAGCAGAAAAGCTGCCTTCTCCATATAATTCGTTCGAGTTAATCAATTTCATAAGGTTATTAGTACTCAAGATTCGCGACAGGACACTAACCTGAATATTTTTTATAGTGGTAACCGCATCCGACCCTGTATATCCAATCAGTTCTTTATTCACCAACCATTGTGGAGTTTTGAATAACTCGCGGTTTAAGAAAGAAAGAGCCTCTTTCTGCACTGCCATTGGTACGGGTTTATAAACGCTGCCTTTTTCTTCCACAGTTTTTGGCGTATTGTAAACCCCGCCTATATTTTTACTTACATGGCCCATATAACGGAAATACTGGTTAGTCACTTCTCCATACAACATTTTCGCATTAGCATAACCCTCGTTAGGCTCTTTTGCCCATGTAGCTATATTCGGAAGAATTCGTTTCAAATTTTTTATTCCGTAAGCGCTTGCGATCATGGCATTATTGCCAAGGTCTTCACTTTGGCTTCGTGGATCGTTAGAGTCTGTTTCGATACCGAACCATAAACGTTTATTTGCTCCGATCCGCTCTATTATCATTTTATTTAAAGCGGCACTTTCTTCTTTTGGAGTTTTGTACTCGGGCATCCATTTATAGCCCCACTCTATTGCCCACTTATCATAATCGCCAATTTTAGGAAACATGCCTTTCTGCGAAATACCATCTTCTGGTTGAGCTACATAATTAAAGCGGGCATAATCCATAATTGAAGGTGTGTGCCCGTTTGCTTCAACCCATTTCTTATTCCTTAAATTTTCTACCGGAACCGTTGATGAAGCTCCAAAGTTGTGGCGAAGCCCTAAAGTATGGCCAACTTCGTGTGAGGACACAAAGCGGATAAGCTCTCCCATTAAATCATCATCAAACTGCATTTTTCGGGCACGGCTATCAACTGCGGCAGCTTGAACCAGATACCAGTTACGAACTAGGCTCATCACGTTGTGGTACCAATTAATATGAGTCTCTATAATTTCGCCGCTCCTGGGATCGTGGACGTGGGGCCCTGAGGCGTTAGGAATATCCGACGGCTTGTAGACAATAGCATTATGGCTGGCATCATCAATGCTCCAGGTAGAATCTTTGGGCGCCTCTTTGGCAATAATGGCATTTTTAAAACCGGCTTTTTCGAATGCCTGCTGCCAATCATTTACGCCTTGTATTAAATAAGGAACCCACTTTTTCGGAGTTGCCGGGTCTATATAAAACACAATTTGCTTGGCTGGTTCTACCAGCTCGCCTTTTTTGTATTTTTCAATATCCTCTGGCTTAGGCTCTAACCTCCACCGCGTAATCATCGATACTTCTTTTACACCCTGTGGATTTATATCAAAGTCAACATAGCCGGTAGCAAAAAATCCTACCCTCGGATCAAATTGCCTTGGCTTCATTGGCACCTTAGGCAACAATACTATTGAGCTGTTAAGTTCGTACGTAACCGGACTAGTTGAGACAGTTGCACCAGGTGCAGGAGTTCCGGAAGACTTCAAATAGGTTTTTACTGTTCTTACTTCTATATTAGTTTTAAATGCCCTTACCTTACTTATATAAGAGCGATCCGTAACCATGTTGCCTAAAAGGAGGTTCTTTTTGGCTCCCTGATCAAAAAAGAAGATATCATTATCGCTGTTTAAATAATCAGTAATATCAATCACCGATGTTCTTGCCTTTGTAACTGAATCTTTTCCATAAGCCTTGATATCGAAAGCCGCTACAATTGGTTGAACAGAGGAATTAAGAACCGAGTGAAACATCCCGGTAGTATCTGACGAGCGTTCGCTGAAAGAAATGCTTTTTAAAAAAATCCTATGCCCAGGGCCTTTTTCAAAACGGATAACGTTATCACCAATATGGTCGCCAGCATAGCCAGACATGTTTGCCCTTACCCCTGCCGCTGCCTTGCTTATACGGTTTACAGTTAGGATATCCCGGTTAAGAAGAGAGTCGGGTAATTCGAAAAAATATTTGTCTTCTATTAAATGTACCTTAAAAAAGCCATCGTCGGTTTTTGCTTTACTTGTAATTACCTGCGAGTATGGTTTAGGTGCCGACTGCTGGTTTTTGTTTACAGGATTAGGATTTGCCGGAACGCCATTTGCGGGCGCAATTACCGGGATGGGAGCCTGGGGGGCTTTCTTTCTTTTCTTAGATTGTGCCAAAAGTAAGCTGGCATTTAATAATAAGGCTAAAAATAGAATTGCAATTCTTTTTAACATCTAATGTATAAGTTATGATCAGTATGAGTTCTCGCCGGCCTGGATAAGACTCAAGGCCTTTAAATACAATAATACTTTTTATTTGGTATTATTATAGTGTGCTGTACGTTTCTGGCTTTTTTAACATCGGGCTTACAATAAATGAAATGATTAGAGAAAACTAGACAAAACACTACACCTCAACAACTTAGCAGACATCAATTTTAATAAGAAACAGAATAAAGATAAACAGTGTTATTTCTTAATCCGCTGAATGGCTGGGTAACTCAGGCATATTCAGTTAAAACCATACAACATGTCTCCTTTATTTCTTTCGGCAGAATGGCGTAAAATAATATTTATAAATTATAGCGTCCCTCCCGAAATCCTGAAACCGTATATTCCTTTAAAAACAGAACTGGACCTTTACAAAGGAGAATGCTTGGTTAGCCTTGCCGGGTTCCAGTTTCTAAATACTTGCATCTCCGGTATCCCATTGCCATTTCATAAACGCTTTCAAGAATTTAACCTACGTTTCTATGTAGTATATAAAACTGGAGACACCTGGCGAAGAGGTGTGATGTTTATCAGCGAATTTGTCGCTAAACCATTTTTTAAACACTTGGCTAACATGCTTATGCGTGAGAAATACACGACTATGCCCATGAAATGCGAATTCAAAAAAGAAGGCAACTATCTCAATGCACTATATGCCTTCAATTGTAAAAAGCGATGGAATGGTATTACTGCTGTTGCTGGCCACACTCCCAAACCTATTGCGCCGGGAACTCTGGATGAATTTATTGCAGAACATTATTGGGGATACAATACATGGTATAATAACCACACTATTGAATACAGGCTAAATCACCCGCGCTGGACCAGTTATGAGTTACAATCATTCAATGTCGATATCCGTTTTGAGGATGTTTACCCCCTAAGTTTTGTGCCTTACCTATACGCCAGCCCTCACTCAGCGCAATTTGTAGAGGGTTCGGCGGTAAAACTGAGTGCTTCCCAGCTTATTTCAGTCAAATGATTACAGGATTCAGGGGGACTTTACATTTAGGCAGCATTAAAACCATCCTTCCTCCTGTTCCATCCTCAATGCTATTAAGTTAGCGCATAGGTGCGGGTCCAAGGACCAACCACTTAACTTAATAGCATTCGTCCCATCCCGAACCTCCAGCACCATTCTGGGACTTTCATCTTTTCACTATCTTTTTATAGCTTTTCCAATCCATAATTCATAGAAAATTTTCAACTTTTTTCAAAAAAAAATTAAATCTCAGAATTTTTCCTATTACGACCTGAATATTATGACAATAAAAAGACAATAAACCCACTTAAATGTAGAGATTTTAACCTTAAATAAGTGAACTTATTTCTCACTACACAGACGGCGAAAAAAAGTTTTTATTTCTTTTCGAAGATTCTATCTACAGTAAAGATAGGCGTAACGGTGCAGTTAAAATTCTTACTAACTTATTTAACTTCACTTTAAAGAAATTAAATAAGTTAAATTATAACAAAAGCAGGTCTTTACTTAAAAAAAATAGTTACAAAAAATGACCGACTTGCAGTTCTTAAATCCAACTCATAAAAAAATTTTTAACTTTTGCAAGTGTGTAGCAGCGTATCCTTTGCTAATCTGAGCCCGTTACAAAGGGCATAATTTTTAACAATAGCACGATACGATATGAAGGGAAAAGTTAATTTAAGAAGCAAAGTTTCAATGAGTTTATTAGCATTATCAGTTGTAATGTTTAGCCAATGCAAAAAAGACAGCCAGGAAGAAATAAAGCCAGCGATGGAAATGGCCTCTGAAAGCAGGCTATCTGCCACAACATCAGCAGTTACTCAAATTGCATTAAATGTAAGCACCGCAGTTAAAGATGCAGGATACTGCTATACTATAAAAACAAGTTTCGGAGTAACCGGCGATTCTAACTCAGCTCTAACTATATCTCCTGTTAGAATTTTCGAAAACGGCGTAGAAATCGGCCCTGCTCATGCGCCACATGCAGACATTAGAACTATAGGAAAAGGCAGGTTTAGCCACTGGGGAACTGATTTGTATTTTTCTGCCTCAGATAATACAGACCCACGTACTAACGGAAGAAAGTATACTTATTCTTTAGACCCGGTTGCTCCAGCAGTTTCAGCTTATGACCTGGTTGGTTATGCAGCAGTAAACGGATTAACAACTGGCGGTGCCGGTGGCCAAACAGTAACAGTTACAACTTTAGCGGCCCTAAAAAGCGCTGCGGCATCTGCCTCTCCAATGATTATCCAGGTTTCTGGTACCATTACAGGCACTGGCAGCGTGATTGTAAAATCAAACAAAACCATTGTGGGATTAAGTGGCGCAACCCTTAACGGCGTAGGCTTGCGATTATTCGGAACAAGCACCAGCGACTACGTTAGGAACGTTATTATCAAGAACTTAAAAATCCAATATGTACGTCAGGTAGACCCGGCAACAGGCGGTGGCGATAACGACTGTATCGGCTTAAAATATGCAGACCATGTATGGATTGACCATTGCGAGCTTTCTGCAGATTTATTGCACTCTGACTGGGAATACTATGATGGCTTGATTGACATCTCCAAACAGTCTGACTACGTTACAATATCTTGGTCTAAATTAATGAACAGCTGGAAAGGCTCATTTGTGGGCGGTACTTCAGATGTGGGCACAGACAAACTGCATATAACTTACCACCACAACTTTTTCAATAACCTTGCAGAAAGAGGCCCTGCCTTCATCTACAGCACAGCGCATTTATTCAATAACTATTACTTGAAAAGTGCAACTACCAGCGGTTACTCAGTAGGCTCTCGCTATGCATCAAAAGTAATGGTTG
>CBIHNR010000268.1:0-5846 GCA_966211215.1 uncultured Pedobacter sp. | reverse complement strand
ACAAAAACCATCACTTTTGATAGGCCAATACTTCCCGAATACCTCCAGCAGATTTCAATTTCAAATCTCACTCTTACTAATGGCACATGCAGCCTTGTATTTAACCGCTATCATAACGACGTGGGCTTCAATCTGCTGCAAAAGCCAGATGATTGGTCGATACTGATTAAAAAGTAAAAAGGCAGCAGCTTACTAAAGGCTGCTGGCATATTAGGATACCTAATACCATGACACCTATGGATGGAAGGCAACGAGTGATTATCACAGGTATCGCCCCCCGCATTGAAGAGGGGCAATATCCCGCGAAAGCGGCAATTCATGAGAATATTACTATTTCAGCAAGCATCTTTGGCGATGGGCATGACGAGGTGGCTGCTAATGTAGCCATCCGCAAAACAGGCGCTTCCGAATGGCAATTCATACCCTTAAAATTCGTAATAAACGACTTTTGGGAGGCTGTATTTGAGCCTGCCGAAACAGGTTTTTATGAGTTTAAGGTTCATGCCTGGATTGACCATTTTACCACCTGGCAAAAAGGGCTCAAAAAGAAATTTGAAGCCGGCCAGGATATTGCTGTAGAATTGCTGATAGGCGTAGAAATGTTGGAAATTGCTGCAGAAAATGCATCTGATGCAGAAAAAACAGCTTTATTAAACTGGAGCAGTAAACTTCGAGGCAACGATGATCCTGAAAGCCTGGTAACTCTTGCAACCAGCAATGATGTTTCTCAACTAATGTACAAATATCATGATAACCGGCTCGATACCGTCTCTGTTACATCGCAAATTGAGGTAGAAAGGCAAAGGGCCGCTTTTAGCACATGGTATGAACTGTTTCCACGCTCAGCATCAAAGGAACCCAATAAGCACGGAACTTTCTTAGACGTAGTAGGCCTGCTGCCGCGTATTGCCAATATGGGCTTTGATGTGTTATACTTGCCTCCTATCCATCCTATTGGCGAAAAAAACCGAAAGGGAAAAAACAACTCTTTGGTAGCCGAAGACAGCGAACCAGGCTCGCCATGGGCTATTGGGAACCGACTTGGAGGGCATAAAGAGATACATCCGGAACTAGGCAGCCTTGACGACTTTAAGGTTTTAATCCAGGAAGCCAAGAAATTAGGTATTGAATTGGCAATGGATATTGCCTACCAATGCGCACCCGATCACCCTTACGTTAAACTGCATCCGCAATGGTTTAAATGGCGGCCAGATGGCTCCGTTCAATATGCAGAAAACCCACCGAAAAAATACGAGGATATTCTGCCAATCAATTTCGAAACCAATGATTGGGAAAACCTCTGGCAGGAGTTGAAAAGCGTGGTTGACTATTGGATTGAACAAGGAGTAACAATTTTCAGGGTCGACAATCCGCATACCAAGGCTTTTGCCTTTTGGGAATGGATGATAAAGGGCGTGCGGGAAAAACACCCGGACATTATTTTCCTGGCAGAAGCTTTTACCCGGCCACGTTTAATGGAGCGACTTGCAAAGGCTGGCTTCAATCAGTCTTACACCTATTTTACCTGGCGAAATACTAAATACGAGCTGGAGCAGTATATCAATGAACTTACTAAAACCGATCAGCGGTATTATTTCAGGCCCAATTTTTGGCCAAATACTCCAGACATTCTACCTCCGCTATTAACCTACGGCGGCGAAAATGCACATATCCTGCGTTTGCTGCTGGCAGCTACCCTTTCATCTAACTATGGCTTATATGGCCCGGTTTATGAGTTTGGCTTAAACACTCCCCGCCAGGGTAAAGAAGAATATATTGACAATGAGAAATATGAAATAAAACATTGGGATTGGAACCAGTACACGCGCATTAAGGAAATCATTACGCGTGTAAACCGCATCCGAAAGCAGAATTCGGCGCTACACACCACCTGGAACATCAATCTGGCAGAGTCAACAAACGACCAGATTATTTGCTACGCAAAGGCGGATAATAAGACGAATAATGCCCTGATTATGGCTGCAAACCTGGATTTATTTAACACTCAGGGAGCTTATGTAAAAATCCCGATTCACCAGTTAGGCATCAACACTAACGAACCCTATACCGTTCACGATTTACTTAGCGGAAGCAAATACAGCTGGCATGGCGAATGGAATTATGTTGAACTAAATCCCTACGAAATGCCTGCGCATATATTCAGGGTGGAACAGGTGTGAGGGAGCAGCTGTGAGGTGTAAGCTATGAGCTGTGAGGTATGAGCTGTCAGCTAATAGCTAATAGCATAGGCTCACTGCTCAAACCTGATACCTCATACCTCATACCTGACGGGCTAACAGCTAACAACCTAACCGCTAATACAAAACTTAACAAACATGGCTTCTACAAACACACAAATTGACGATAAGCTGCATTGGTACAAAGATGCGGTTATTTACGAGCTACATATTAAAGCCTTTAGAGATGGCAATGGCGATGGAATAGGTGATTTTAAGGGACTGCTCGAACGGCTTGATTATTTGCAAAATTTAGGCGTAACGGCTATCTGGCTGCTTCCGTTTTACCCCTCGCCGCTCAGAGATGATGGATATGATATTGCCGATTACTACAGCATCAATCCCTCTTATGGCGATATTAAGGAGTTTAAGCAATTTATGAGGGAAGCACATAGCCGCGGACTGAAAGTGATAACGGAGCTGGTTATTAACCACACTTCCGACCAGCACCCCTGGTTCCAAAGGGCTCGTAATGCTCCGAAGGGTTCGCCATACCGCGACTTTTATGTTTGGACCGACAATCCCAACCAATATAGTGAGGTGCGGATTATTTTCCAGGACTACGAAGGCTCCAACTGGGCATGGGACCCTGTTGCCCAACAGTATTACTGGCATAGGTTCTTTCATCACCAGCCCGATTTGAACTATGATAATCCTCTGGTACAGGAGGAAGTTTTTAAGATAATTGACTACTGGTGCAAAATGGGTGTGGATGGTTTCCGGCTAGATGCGGTGCCTTATTTGTTTGAACGCGAAGGTACAAATTGTGAAAACTTACCAGAAACCCACGCTTTTCTTAAAAAGCTTCGCAAACATGTGGATGATAACTTCCCCGGAACGTTATTGCTTGCCGAAGCAAATATGTGGCCAGAAGACTCTGCTTCTTACTTTGGCGATGGTGATGAATGCCAAATGAATTACCACTTTCCGGTGATGCCGAGGATGTTTATGGCTCTCCAAATGGAAGACCGTTACCCTATAACTGATATTTTCGACCAAACTCCCACAATCCCGGAAACGTGCCAGTGGGCAATGTTCCTGCGCAACCATGATGAGTTAACCCTCGAAATGGTGACCGACGAGGAACGTGATTATATGTACAAAGTATACGTTAAAGATCCTAAGGCACGCATCAACCTTGGTATCAGGCATCGCCTTGCACCTTTATTGGAAAATAGCCGAAAGAAAATCGAACTGCTTAATTATCTGCTGTTCTCCCTGCCGGGAACCCCCGTAATTTATTATGGCGATGAAATTGGCATGGGCGATAACTTTTATCTGGGCGACCGCGATGGTGTGCGTACGCCTATGCAATGGTCATCAGACCGCAATGCAGGCTTCTCCGAAGCTAATCCCCACCAGCTATACCTTCCCGTTATTCTCGATCCTTCCTACCACTACGAATCGGTTAACGTGGATATTCAGCGCAAAAATACACACTCCCTGTTATGGTGGACTAAACGTATCATCAATACCCGGAAACAATACAAGGCATTTAGCCGGGGCGATATGAAATTTATCCAGGTAGAAAATGCAAAAGTGCTTGCATTTACCCGGTCGTACAAGGACGAAACTATGCTGGTAGTGGTGAATCTCTCAAGATATGCCCAGCCTGCTGAGTTAAACCTAGATTCCTTTAAGGGTTATCTGCCTGTGGAAGTATTTAGTAAGAACAAGTATCCGGCAATTAAAGAGGATAGCCCTTACTTCTTCACACTAAGCCCTTACGACTGCCAGTGGTTTATTCTTGAAAAAACACATCCGGAAGTGGGTGAACATAAAGACCTCCCATGGATTGGCATGGAAAAATGGAAGGATATCTGCTCTGAGGCTACCCTTAAAGACCTGGAGGCAAACGTGTTGCCAGACTACTTGATGAAAGTACGCTGGTTTGGTGGCAAAGCCCGAATGATTGAAGCCCTGAAGGTAATAGGGCATGTTAATGTTCCATTAAACGAAAATTCAGCTGTATTTATTCTGATAGAAATACACTATCAAAGTGGCCTGCCTGAATGGTACCAATTGCCACTTTGCTATCTCAGCGAAAAAGCTGCCGGGCAATTAAAAGATGCAAACCCTCATGCCATCCTTGCCCGCTTGAATCTTAATAATGAAGAAGGTGTATTGTATGATGCTTTGTTTAATGAGGAATTCCAATTAGAGATATTTAACCGATTAGCTCATAATCAAGACGTTGAGCATAAAGACAATGACGTTAAATTTTCAGGAAACAGGCATCTCAAAGCTTATTTAGCGAACCAGGAAAAAGTAAAATCAAGGGTGCTCTCTGCGGAACAAAGCAATACGTCAATCGTTTACGACAATAAGTTCATTTTAAAATTTTATCGCAAAGTAGACAATGCCATCAATCCCGACCTGGAAATGAACGCGTTCTTGTCAAACCATACCTCATTTCCACACATTCCGGCCTATCATGGATCCATTCAATGGAAATCGAACCGCGGAAATATTGTGCTGGGAATGATTCAGGAAATGATTGAAAACAGTGGTGATGCCTGGTCTTACATGGTAGACCGGTTAAATGACTTCTATGAAGAAATATTGTCGGCAAGCAGCATTGAGCCTCCGGCCTCAGAACTGAAGGGCAGCCTAACCAACCCCGTCGCTTATGAGGACATCCCTGAATCTTTTAAAGCCCTTTTGGATGCATCGCTGGCAGAGCAGGCGCGGCTACTTGGAATTCGGACAGGCGAAATGCACAAAGCCCTGGCCAGTAATTACCAGCTTCAGGACTTTAGGCCCGAGGAATATTCATTGCATTATCAGCGCTCATTATTCTCCTCTTTACAATCTTTAGTAAGGGCGGCCTTCCATAATCAGGTGCGCAATATCAGCAAGCTTCCGCCTGATGTAAGGGAAGAAGCTACAGAGATACTAAATCTAAAGCAAGATATTTTAGAGTTTTTCAGAAGAATATATCGTAAAAAATTAAATGTCTTAAAAATCCGTGTCCACGGCGATTACCATCTGGGCCAGGTTCTTTACACCGGAAAAGACTTTGTGATATTAGATTTTGAGGGCGAACCTGCCAAGGCTTACAGCGAACGCAGATTAAAGCGTTCGGCCTTGCGTGATGTGGCTGGAATGATACGTTCTTTCCACTACGCAGCCTATGCTGGTATTTTCCTTGATGATAAAATAAATCAAACAGACCGCGAAAAACTGGCCCCTTATGCAGACCAATGGTATCATTACATGAGTGGCTTCTTTATGAAAGCTTACCTTGAAACAGTTCAGGGCACAATGATAATCCCTAAAGACAAAGAAGGGCTTGAAGTGCTTATCGAAACCTTCCTTTTAGAGAAAGCTGTTTACGAACTCAATTATGAATTAAACAACCGCCCCGATTGGGTAATCATCCCTATAAAAGGCATTAAAGCCTTAATGGGGGCCAACTCTTTAGTAATTGTATAAGTAAAACCATCTTATATCTAATCAAGGCTAAGATTTTAAAGCTTAGTTAATATTCGGAAAGTAAATATGAAAGGTAACAAGATAGCTATCATTCCCAATGACGGAAACCAGGCTATAGAAGGCGGCTCAGGCTCTTCTGAAACCGAAACATTTTCGCTCTTTTCTGATTTTGAT
>CBIHNR010000267.1:0-5861 GCA_966211215.1 uncultured Pedobacter sp. | reverse complement strand
CAAATTTTTTTGCAAACGCGATGAAGTTTCCCATTTGAATGCCACTCATCGCATTAATGAATTCAGTCAATTTTTCCGGGATTCTATAGAGCTCTTCGAACGGATGTTCAGTGCCATCTTTGATTTCATTTTGCGGAAGCCCGGTAAGTAAACCTTCTTCCAGATTTCCCCAAAAACCATACAGGCGGTTGTTCATCATTTCAAGAATCCCACCAATGTAGGAGGGCTTGTTTTTATCCAAAAAGGTGTCTGTATTTATACTGTTCGAATAGGACGCTGTTTCTAAGAGTCCCTCGCGTTGCAAAAAGCCAAAACCAGTCAGCGCATCTAAGAAGTCGAAAACATTTCTATCCGTACATTTTAGGTTTAGCTCCTTTTTGATTTCCTGTGCAGACATGTTCTTTTTTGCTGAAAGCAAGGTGAACAACTGAAATTTTATGGCAGACAGCAAAATTTTTGAAGGCCAAAAGCCTGTGCCAATCTGTAGAATACTTTCTGGCGATGGTTGATTATTTGTTTCCATTTTATTTAAGGTTGATTTCTGAATATAGATTTGGATGGTAGCTATAGGTTTGTTAAGATGAGCAATCTCAACGAAATTTATGACTATTTACCGGAAGTTTCAGAATTAATTATTGGTTTGTGGAGGCGCGACCCAAGGCGTTCCAGCCATGGCCGGGATAGAGATCTGGTACAGAAAGTAGGAGAGAGGAATGATTGGCTTCAAATAAAAATGGTTTGAATAAGCGTATTTATTCAAACCATTTTTATTCTATATTCAATTAAAATGGAGGGTCTTCATCTAAATCGTCCATTCGTGACGGGCGAATAATAAAGTTATTTGGCCTTTCAAAATCCTCAGAAGGAGCCATTCCCGCAAAAGGGTCGCTGCCGCTAATACCTGCAGGCCCGTTGCTAAAATCTTCCTCTAAATCAGCAAACTTAACAAACTTACCAATAAAGCGAAGTGGTACAGTTCCAACTTCACCATTACGGTGTTTTGCAATAATAACCTCACCCACACCTACAGTTGAACGGCCTTCCTCGTCTTCGGTAAGTCCGTAATATTCAGGCCGGTACAAGAAAAGTACCATGTCAGCATCCTGCTCAATAGAACCAGATTCACGTAAGTCGGAGAGCATTGGCTTTTTCTGTGCTCCAGGACGGCTTTCTACCGCACGGCTTAACTGAGAAAGGGCTAGAACCGGAACATTGAGTTCTTTAGCAACAGACTTTAATGCCCGTGAGATACTACCAATTTCCTGCTCACGGTTTCCGCCACCTTTACCTTCACCTTTACCATGCATCAACTGAAGGTAGTCAATGATGATCATCTGAATATCGTATTGGGCCTTTAACCTTCGGCATTTTGCCCTGAATTCAAAAATGTTAAGAGCTGGGGTGTCGTCAATAAATAGGGGTGCTTCAGTAAGGCTTCCAATACGGGAGTGAAGCTGTTGCCATTCCCATTCCGCAAGGTTTCCTTTTCGAAGTTTCTCCTGTTCAATTTCAGCTTCTCCGGCAATTAAACGATTTACCAGCTGTACCGAAGACATCTCCAGGGAGAACACTACCACCGGTTTGCCAAACTGTACCGCCGCATTGCGGGCGCAGCTTAATACGAACGCCGTTTTACCCATCGCAGGGCGGGCCGCAATAATAACAAGGTCAGATGGTTGCCAGCCAGAGGTCATGCGGTCTAGTGCCGTAAACCCAGAGGGTACACCGGTTAACCCATCAACCCGGTCGCGAATGCTTTCAAGGGCTTCCACAGCTTCCCGCACAATGTCATCCATCTTACGCGAATCCCGGCGAAGGTTGTTTTGGGCAATGTCGAACAGATTCTTCTCTGCCATATCCAGCAGGTCGAAAATGTCGGTTGTATCCTCATAAGCGTTATTGATAATTTCCGTAGAAATACGAATCAATTCACGCTGAATATATTTTTGGGAAATAATGCGGGCATGAAACTCAATATTGGCAGCTGATACCACCCTATTGGTAAGTTCGGTGATGTAATATGCCCCGCCAATCATTTCAAGTGACCCGGTTTGCCTCAGCTGGGAGGTTACCGTTAAGATATCTATCGGCGACGACTTTTGAAACAGCATATGTATCGCTTCAAAAATCTTTTGATGGCTCTCTTTATAAAATGCTTCAGGTTTCAGAATGTCAATTACTGCCGATAAGGCATCCTTTTCCAGCATCAGTGCACCCAGCACTGCTTCCTCTAAATCTATAGCCTGCGGCGGAAGCTTTCCAAGCCCACTTACCATATTAGAAAGCCGGCTTCGGCGGTCATTTCCCTGCATGTTTTTTCTGGCTGGATTGTAATCGGTTTCTTTATCTGAATTCATTTGCTTGCAAAAGTAAAAATTAGGCGCTCATCTTTGTAAACAAGCCGCTTGGTACACTTACTATTTTATGTTGATAAGTACCTTGAAATGTTAACAGGTATGTGTGGATAAAATGTTAATTACTCAGAAATAGAGCGAAATAACGACATATAAGCTATGTTAATAACTTTTGGCAATGTTAAAAACGAAGTAGCTTGATACAAATGAAAGCCGTTTTTGACTAAATTATAAGTATTTTGGCTGCTAAATTTTTTATTAATGAACACTAACTCTCAAAGGCCGAAACGTGAGTCAAATCAGATGGTATTTGGCATACGTGCGGTGATTGAAGCTATTAAAAGTGGCAAGGATATAGAAGCAATTTTAGTTCAGCGTGGTTTAACAGGCGATATTTTTCTTGAACTCAAAAGTTTGTTGAAGGAATATGAGCTATCCTATCAGGTAGTTCCGGTTGAAAAACTGAACCGTATAACCACAAAAAATCATCAGGGAGTTATTGGGATTATCTCGCCGGTTACCTATCAGAAAATTGAAAATATTATTCCGGAGATCTATGAAAAAGGTGAAACCCCATTGGTTTTAATTTTAGATGGAGTAACAGACGTAAGAAATTTGGGGGCGATTGCACGTACTGCGGAATGTGCAGGGGTTCATGCGATTGTTATCCCAGCCAAGGGGTCTGCACAAATAAACCCTGACGCTGTTAAAACGTCTGCGGGGGCTTTATTTAAAATACCAGTATGCCGTCATGAGAGCCTTCTAAAAACGGCTAAATTTTTGCAGGAATCTGGCTTGCAATTAGTAGCCTGTACCGAAAAAACAAACGAGTATTTATATAAACCCGACTATAAATTACCAACGGCCGTAATTATGGGTTCTGAAGAAGATGGGATATCCAATGAGCTTATTCGCATTTCTGAACACCTGGCAAAAATCCCGATGTTCGGGGAAATATCATCTTTGAATGTCTCAGTCTCTGCTGGCATCATCTTGTATGAAGCAGTTCGGCAGCGCGGGGGAGGGGCAGAGTAGATAGTTTGCTTCTTAGTTCGTTTAAAAAATGGAGAAGATGCCGCAAGTAAGATCGAGGAAAATAGTAGTGGCCGTAACCGGAGCCAGCGGGGCGATTTACGCCAAATTGCTTTTTGATAAGTTCATCGCCTTAAATGAGCAGATTGCCGAAGTTGGGGTCGTGATGTCTGATAATGCAAAACAGGTATGGGAGTTTGAACTGGATAATACTGATTTTTCTAAGTATCCTTTTAAATTCTATACAAAATCTGATTTTATGGCGCCATTCGCTTCGGGGTCTGCAAAGTATGACACGATGATTGTTATTCCTTGTTCAATGGGAACTTTAGGGCGTATTGCTGCAGGTACTTCGGATGACCTTACTACCCGCGCCGCTGATGTGATTTTAAAAGAGAGGCGGAAACTAATTCTGGTAGTAAGAGATACTCCGTTTAATTTAATCCATATTAACAATCTTAAAACTGTTACAGAAGCCGGAGGGATAATTTGTCCTGCTGTCCCGTCTTTCTATAGTAAACCTCAAACCATTGAGGATTTAGCCGCCACTGTAGTTAATCGAGTACTCGACTTAGCTGGCCTTGAAAACGATTCTTACCGTTGGGGTGAACAATGAAAAAGGGAGTTGCTGGAACCACAACTCCCCAAAAAAATTACGCAATCAAAAACTACATTAACCTCTGTTACACAGCATGATATATGTCTTTGATGCTACCTATTACGATATAAATTCCATTGGGTTATAAAAGAAATGTAATCTAATAGTCAAGACGCACTTTTTCTTAAAGGCTTGATTTTTAGTCTTTAATCTTCATTGGCGCATCGCACATAAGCCAATCTGTGAATTACGAAACAATTTGGCAGTTATCTATTTTCTTTTACAGAAGTTTCCTGGTAAAGAAGGGAATGTAATTAAAGAAAGAGGTGGACTTGCAGCAATATCCTATGATTAGGATTAATCTGAATATATGCCGCCGACAACAATAAACCCTCATAGCCTTTCGTCGCACCGGGCAACCTAAATGAGAGCTATGCAAGTTAAGACGCTCTCATAGCTCTGTTTTATTTTTGCGCTTGCGTGAAAGCCTTAATTTTTTTGACAAAATGTTCAATTGATTTTCAAGGTAGTTGTGCTTATAAATAGAATAAATCGTAAGCCTCAGTTTACAGGTGTAAACTGAGGCTTTTTTGCACAGATGTTTTATTTCTAAAATAAATGCTTGTTTAATGTGAAATTTTGAAGCGTTTTATCGTGCTGTATTTAGTTAAGAAGAAATTTTTTTAATGAATAAATGCTTTAGTATCGGGGAGGTGTTTACAATTTGAAGTTAAAAAAGTTTTACATGTTAGTAAATTTAATAATATTGAATTACAACGATTTGCATTTAATAAAAGTTAAAACATTTTTTTTTTAATTTTTTTTGGAGATGAAAGCTTTATGTCTATATTTGTCATGCCCTCCCAAAGGGCATGTTTTTCATAGGTAGATGTAGGGTCGAATACTTGTATTCGACCCTTTTTTGTATAACAATCTCATAGAATTTTCAAACTGTTGTTTGTTTTACTGTTTTGAAACGGTAGAATTGTATGTGCTTTATAAAAGTATAAAACTTTATTTAACCTCAAATTAAACTATGGATTTTGGAAAAGTACCTTTAGAAAGTCTGTCTTCAGTTGAATTTGATTTACCTCCTGATCCTTCTCTAACTAAAAGAGTTCTTACAGCTGCTTCTAAGGTGAAGGAACCCGCGATTTATGTTGGTTGTGCCAAGTGGGGCAGAAAGGAGTGGGTGGGTATGATTTATCCTCCTAAAACAAAAGAAGCAAATTTTTTAGATGAATATGTAAAGCATTTTAATTCTATCGAACTGAATGCGATTTTTTATTCGATGCCTAAAAAAGAACAAATAAGAGCATGGAGAGATAAGGCAGAGGCTGTTAGAGATGACTTTAAATTTTGCCCGAAATTCACCAGATCAATAAGTCATATTCGCCGATTAAAAAATGCAGAGGAGGACACGAGTAGATATTTGGAAAGCATTTATGAATTTGGCAAATGTTTGGGGCCGGCATTCCTTCAGTTGGGAGATAATTTTGGGCCAAAGAATTTTGATGTCTTAAAGGCATATCTCGAACGTTTACCCAAAGACTTCAGTGTATTTGTAGAGGTTCGTCATAGTGAATGGTTTTCTGATACTTCTGCAAAGAACGAACTTTTTTCAATGCTTAACGAATGCAGTAAAGGCGCAATTACCGATGCTAGTGGACGAAGGGATTGTGTTCACATGGAACTTTCAACACCTGAAGCTTTTATTAGGTTTGTAGGAAATGGTTTGCATCCTACAGATTATACGAGAATTGACTCATGGATTGAACGAATAGCTGAATGGAAGGAAAACGGATTACAATCATTATATTTTTTTCTGCATCAACATGATGAAAAAGATACTCCAATACTAGCCGATTACACCATTC
>CBIHNR010000266.1:0-5869 GCA_966211215.1 uncultured Pedobacter sp. | reverse complement strand
GATGGATTGTACGCAAAGGACGAGCAATTCACAGCCCTAACCAGGGGAGTTGCTTATAACATCTTGTGCCAGGCAAAGAAGAACTACTTCGGGAATAAGCCCTGGAGTTACATTAAATCATATATAAAAGAAATCAAGCCAAATGAAATCAAATAAAATCCTGATCACCCTTATTATAATCACAGCCCTGGTTTACTTTTGGATAACGTTATTTACATACCACCCGGCTACATTGTACGTGGTGGTTATTTATTTTATCATCTTACTGGCTTACTTATTTAATAATTTATTTCATGGATAAAGTGCACATAGCAAAAGAATTGATCCGACTGCAGCCTTTCAAACTGATCTTTGCCGCCAAGTCAATCTTTGGTGACGGATCTCCCGGTTCCTTAACTAAGCTCACAAACAGAATGAACGGGAAGATAGTTATGACTGAAGAAGAAGCCGGTAAGGTTATCGAAGCTTACAATAGTCTGGCTGAAGAGATATTAAGCTTGACACACTGTGACAAACCTGCTGTACAATATGATAATTTATAGTATAAAATGATAACCTTATGTATAAATATATTACATTTGATTATCAAAAATTACTATATTTGACTGTAATTATTTCAAGGTTACAAAAGTAGTCTCTTATGTTTCAACAATATACAATCCTGTGTGCTAAATATGTGCCATAATATTTTTTATTCACTTGGCAAATAGGATGCAATGCGGCTTTATAATATTGTTGAAATAAATCTGTCGAAAATTTACGAAGGATTAAACACTTATAAACAAAAACAACACAGTTGTAATATATAGTATTTCTTTTGATACAGATTGACATACCTTTAAGGCATACCCTTAATATACTTTTAAAACTATCGAACCATGTACATTCAAACTGAATTTGGGCTAAAGGAAGCCCGTGAGACCACTGAAACCATCCTTATTGATTACTATGGAGAAGGCTTACACGAGACATTGACAAAGGCCCAGGAAGATGCTGAGATTATTGATTTGTCAACCTTTAAAACCCAGGAGGCCAGAGTTTACAGAGCTTAAATCATTAAACCCAAATCTACGTGTTATCATTTTACATTCGAGATGCTATATTGTATCTCAGGTGGTCAACAGGTGGTAAGTCCTATCGCCTGTCCACCAACCGAAAGGTTCAGCCCGGTTATAAAATAGATAAAAGAACCCGTCTTCTGGATAAGAAAGACCGGTACGCAATGCAGGTTAATTCTCAGTTGGTTAGACTAATCGCCGATGCGGAGCTTATTACCTTGTCAGAGAAAGGGGAAGAAGCAAAGTTAAAGGCCTTGAAGAACCTGCTTGGAAATTCCGAGACAGACGGAGAAGATATTTACCTGGATGAATACCTGCGCAGTTATATCGAATCCTTAGAGAGTGGCAGGATCAAGACAAAGAAAGGTAAAATGGCTGCAGCGTCATCCCTGAGGACATTCTACGCCATATTAAAAAGATTAGGAGATTTGCGGGAAGATGGTTATTCCTTAGCCCTGAAAGCATCCGATCTTACCGGCGTAGATCAATCAAAGAGAAGGGAGATTGCTGATAAGACAGCAGAGTTTTACCAGGCCTTTCACAATCAAATGATCGAAGATGATATGGCGGTAACTTCCCAGTCAAGGTATATGGATTACCTCAAAGGGGTTATTCACCAGGCGGAAAGGGATCTTCTTGTCAAGGTTTATACAGATTATTCTATGCTTAAAGAAGAGCTCCCGGTAACAACCCTGTCGCCGGATATGGTGCGTTCTTTCTTACGCATAAATTACAATGAACTTCCTGAAGAACTACTCATGCCCTATGAAATTTCTTTTGTTATTCTTATTACTTCATTAAGAGTTGGGGATGCAATGAAGTTAACCTTTCATGATTTTAATATGATCGACGGTAAGGCGGTGATTTACGGTTACAGGAATAAAAAAACAGGAACCAGGACAGCTTCGCCTATACCCGAAAGGCTTTACCTTATCTTAAAGGCCAACCATGAGCGCACTGGTAACATTTATTCTAATGTAGATAATTACCAGAACATGAGAAGAGACGCCGCTATAGGTATGCAGAAGATTATGAACATGATACCGGAATGCCACGCTGAAATTTCCTTAACACGATTAAGCCCTGATGGGAAGTCGGAAGTGAGGATCACTAAGCCCCTGTGGGAGTTGGTTAAGCCACACATGCTACGTAAGACAGCTATAACAACCATGCTTCACGCCGGGGTTGAGCAACATCTTATCAAGAATCTTTCGGGGCACTCAGGCAAGAGCGCATCGTTTGACCGGTATGTAGGATATGTCGAATCGGTTCATAATATGGTTATATCTGATTACCAGGATAAATTGATGGGATAACGGACAGGTATTTATGAAGGCGGGGCAAGTGTTGCCGAAAGCTGGGTAAACTTGGATATGATGAATATAGTGATGAAGATGACGTTTAATTCGTCACCCCCGCTTTTATAAATACCATTGTTGGCTGCTGTACGGCAAGATATTAAAGGTATTTGTCAGCATATAGCCTGACAAAACTATTTTAAAAGTAAAGTTATAACCTGACAAAAATGAAACGATTAACAGTAAATAGGATGCTTAGGCAAAGATTAGCGGAAAGTAAAAGAAGTATATCATCATCTTATCAATACGAAGATTTGGTAAATGTGCTTGGTGGAGACAATTCAAAAGAACCACAACATAGACAAAATATGAAGCAAGATATTGACGACTTGGAATTTTTGATTTATTGCTTAAAAAACAGAGATAGGATCGCACTAATTGATATTGAAATGACTAAATTTTAAGGATATGGAAGCAAGTAAAAAAGCAAATGAGCTGTTTGATAAAATGATGTATCAAATACAATACAACTGCTCACCAACTATTTCAGAGTTGGTATCAAAGGAGTGTGCTAAAATAGTTTGCAATGAGTTTATTGATGCTATGTCAACAACACATATTGGCTATTGTAAAGAACCGTTTAATGCTTATTATAAAAAGAAAAAAGCCTATTGGGAAAATGTCAGGTCTGAAATTGAAAAGCTGTAGTATAGCAGCAATACCCTGTTATGCTCTCGTGCCGGAATGGTTGTTCTGCTGTCAAATTGAAATACAAAAGTTCGGTAAAATATTTTTTTGAGCGATGGTGGAACTTAAACACATAGACTGTATGCAATACATGAGAGGCTTACCAAATAATGCCTTTGAGATTGCAATAGTTGACCCGCCTTATGGGATTGGCGATTTTGCCCAAAGCGACAGAAAGCACAACGGTAAAATAGAATGGAATGAAGAAGTGCCTGGTGTTGATTATTTCAGCGAATTAAAGAGAGTAAGCAAAAGGCAAATCATTTGGGGTGCTAATTATTACAATTGTTTTGAAGGCGGCGCAATCATTTGGGATAAATTGAATAGGCATCCTTCAATGAGTAGATGTGAGATTGCAAGTGTATCATTCCAAAAAAAGGTTGACTATTTCCAATACGAATGGCATGGCTATGTTGTAAAGAAGAAAGACCCAAATAGTTTTCATCCATGTGCAAAGCCAAAGGCATTATACAAATGGTTGTTTGAAACGTATGTGCAGCAAGGTTGGAATGTTTTAGATACACATCTTGGCGGCGGAAATATTGCAATCGTGGCCGCTTCGCTTGGTTATGACTTTGTTGGCTGTGAAAAAGATTTGAACTACTACTTAGCAGCTTGCGAAAAACTAAAGGCTGAAACTGATTTAGGACTTTTCCAAATTGCTGACGAAGGAAGCAAAGGGAAGCGTGGGCAAAAAAATATTTTATTTCCTGATGCTGGTTTGAAAAACGTCAGTAGGCATGGAGCATAACGGCCAGAAATTGCTGTTGTGCGCCCTGATCCGATGGAACATCGGAGTAAAAGGGCAAGCAACAGTTGAGGCAGACGGCGCATTATAGCAATTTCAATGTTGGCCGCCGTACGGGTGCTGTGGGATGCTCTGCCGAATTTTCTGGCCGTTGGGCCGCCATAAGAAAGGTAAAGGAGTGAGGAACGAGCGGTTACATTTCGTCTTTCACTCCGTGTTTAAAGGGAAATTATTTCTTAATCTATAAATTAAAAACAATGAACGAACAAGAATTACAGATTATTAAAGAAAAAGCAGCTAAGTGGGATGCTTTAGAGGAAAAAATCAGAGGCTATTATTTTGATGATAATGGGCAAGAGATTGAAGATGAAAGAATGGATAATGGAATGAGTCTGCTTGATATTGGTGAAGATGCAGCAAGAGCATTTGGTTTTATGTAAAAAATAAAGCAGGATAGGTGTCCGTAGGGAATATATGTAGATAAGGTTTACGCCATTGATTGACGCAATGGAATCTGGGGCGATGCTCACCGAGACGTCAGGGATCAGGTCGAGCCATAGACAGCTAAGTAAACCCTCGCTATCCTGCTTTATTTGGGTGTGATGCTAATTTCCCTGCCTTCACGGGGTGAAAGTATGGCGGTCCAACGGATTAGGGCTTGTGTTGCAGTTGTGGACTTGACACAGCCGATTAGAAATACTATCGTTTAAAAACAAAACCCAAATTATGCGTACAAAAGATGAAATAGAACGCTCATTAGCTGAAATGAAAAGAATGGCTTACGATGCCCGCCGTGGGATGGCCAAAGCAAAAGAAATGAATGCCACGGTTCTTGTAAAACACTTTGAACAATGGGAAACCAAGTGCGAGGCAAGGGCACAAATTCTATCGTGGGTTTTGGGACAGGAGTTGAATGAAGATGTGCAGCCACAATTGCCACAAGCCCATGTTACAAGCAGTGCCTTGCTCGGCATTAATTGTACAGCCAAAGGGTGTACTGAAGCTGCTGTTCATGATTACAACGGCCACGGAGATTACGCTTGTGAGTACCACCTAAGGAAATGGGAACAAGAGTTTGAAGATGATTATAGTTAAAGGCATTGCTTGTAACAGGTTGATTAGCGAACTATCTATAAAAATCAATTAGTCAATGAAACACATCTTATTATCCAGCCTCCTTCTCTTATCCCTCCAATCAAGATCGCAATTCATTGCCCTTGGTGGTGCCGGGATAACAGGAAGTAACTTCTCAGCCGAACTTGGTATAGGCTATCGTATAAACAAACTTTCTTTTACCTTAGGCTATGTATGCCCTCCTAGGCAGGATCTCCCCACCTATTTCAATGTCAGATCAGGCTATCAAATCGGCCAAGTGATCACATATATAGGATATGCCAGGGCGTGTGGCCCACAGAAAGACCTGAATAAATTTGATATTGGCGCTAAGGTTTCTGTGTCAAGGTATCAGAACGGTGATATATGGATTGGCGCTGGCTATATTGGGCAGCCTTATGCCCACATCGGGATGTCTTTAAATTTATTTGCATTAAATTGATACATTTTATATCTTTGAAGTGATAATAAATATTTCCCCGCCTGGTAATTTAATAATCAAAAAAACTAAAATGGTTACTAAGATTATTAGTTAAACGAAAGACAGGTGGGTATGCGTGGGAATGTTCTAAGGTAGCGACCGGGCCTCCAAAACCTAGTGTAGCAAGTTCGATTCTTGCCCTACGTGCAAAATAAACAACAAATATGAAGATCGAAACATTAACTCCACAACAAGAAGCTAATATAATCCCCCACCGGGATTTCTGGCTTAATTACATTCTTTCTTGTAAAAACAGAACCGACAAAGAAAAAGCAAAAAAGGGAATTGAATGGTTGTATAAATTTTGCGGCAAAAAACCGCCGGTAATTATCTGGATGGATAGTCCTTATGGTTGCCAGGTTGCGGCTAATTTTTTCAGCCAGTTGCTAAATAAAAACGCCAATATCGGGGACAATATCAGGGA
>CBIHNR010000265.1:0-5875 GCA_966211215.1 uncultured Pedobacter sp. | reverse complement strand
TACCTATAAACAATACAAATGGGATCTGGAAATTGCTACTAATTCACTTGTCCGCACCGATCTTTATTCAAATCAAAAGAGATATTACAGGCGCAATCCTTCAAATCCATGGTCGTTGAACGACCCTTATGTAACTGATATCTATAAAGACAACCATAATATTTTTTGGGTTGGAACCTTCAGTAATGGACTCAATAAGGCCAGTTTAAATGCAAAACCCTTTGAGTATTATTATCATGATCCTTTTAATTCAAATACCATAGTCGACAATAATGTCAGGGCTATTTGTGAAGATAACTCGGGTAATTTATGGATAGGAACCAGGGATAAAGGGATAACCGTTATTGGAAAAAATGGATACCGGCATATCAATTCCAGCCTGGGAAGTAACTCTATAAATGACGATCAGATCAGGAGGCTTTTTTGCGATAGTCGTGGAGTAGTTTGGATAGGGGCAAAATATGGCTTGAATAGCTTTGATCCAAAAACAGGTAAGTTCCGCTATTTTTCGGAAGGTAACCTCGATAAGAAAACAGTTTTTGGCATAACCGAAGATTCTGAACATAATATATGGCTTGCAAGCTGGAGAGGGATTTACAAGTATATTCCTTCGCAAGGCCGCCTTATTCATTTCGATCCCGAAAAAACATTGAAGAGCTCGCATACGAGGGTAATTATTCACGACCGAAAACAACAAATGTGGGTTGGAACCGAAGGTGGAGGAATAAGCATTTTAAAGTCGATTCCAGGCCGCGATACGTTAATTGTGGTAAAACACCTTTTGGACAATTCTTCTAAGTCGAATACCATTAGTGATAACCGGGTTAATGCCATTTATGAAGACAGGGAAGGAATTATCTGGATTGGGACTGGAAACGGATTGGACCGTTATGACCCATCAAGAAATAAGTTTACCCATTTCTCTGCCGAAAGCGGGCTTGGCGAAGCCACTGTAGCGGCAATTATTGAAGACAATAACGGGTACATTTGGGTGAGCCATAAAAAGGGTATCTCGCGGGTAAATAAAAAAACATTTGAGGCGAGGAACTTTACGTTGCAGGATGGATTGCAGAGCAATGAATTTTCTGATGGAGCTGCTCTTAAAAGCCGATTCAGCAACAAGCTTTACATGGGAGGCAATAATGGTTTCAATGCTTTTAATCCCGATAGCATCTTTACGGAGAAAACGCTGCCCAATACGGTACTAACCGAGCTGCAAATATTAAATCATAAGGTGGGCATCAATCAAGAGATAAATGGAAGGGTAGTGCTGTCCAAACCTTTGTATTTAACCGATGAAATTGACCTCACTTATGATGACAAAAGCGTGGCTATTGAATTTGCGGGCTTGCATTATACCAATCCTAAAGCCAATAAATACGCCTATAAATTAGAGGGATTTGATAAAGACTGGGTACATACCGATGCAGATAGGAGGGTAGCAACTTATTCAAACCTCGAACCGGGCGACTATACTTTCAAAGTGATGTCATCCAATTGCGATGGCATCTGGAACGAAAAGCCGGCCGTCCTTAAAATTGTGGTAAAACCTCCTTTTTGGGCAAGTATCTGGGCTTATATTTTATATCTGCTCATCTTTTTAACTGCCTTATACATTTATCATTTGTATTCCCTTCGGTATAGCAGGTTGAAAGCAAAACTTTCTTACGAGGTGCTTATTAGGGATAAAGAGAATGAGCTGCACCAAAATAAGCTGCAGTTTTTTACCAATATATCGCATGAAATAAAAACCCCTTTAACCTTAATTCTGGCTCCGTTGGAGAAACTGGCACATTTGTTTACAGGCAATAGGGCAATTTTTTCAGAATTGATGACCATGAAATCAAATGGGGACAGGTTGTTGAAATTAGTTAATCAGCTTCTTGATTTTCGCAAGTTGGAAACCGGAAACGTGGAACTTAGGTGCCAGCGAAATGATATTATTGCATTTCTGAAAAACATCATGAATGCCTTTGAGCCGCTTGCCGAAGCAAAAAACGTAAGCCTCGAATTTCCCCAACATCCGGGCGCATTTTATTTTTCTTATGATGAGGATAAAATTGAAAAAGTGATTTCTAACCTCTTATCTAACGCGCTGAAGTTTACGCCAGCAGCCGGATCGATCATACTTAACTTCGCTGTAAGGGAGGAAGTATCTGAAAAAACGGTAATAATTGAGGTTGTCAATACCGGGAAAATTATACCGAAGGATGAGTGGGAAAAGATCTTTAAACCTTTTCAGCAGGGTTCGGGAAACAAAGCCGGTGGCACAGGTTTGGGCTTAGCATATAGCAAGGGCTTGATAGAACTTCATGGCGGTACTATTTCGGTAAGCAGTTTGCCAATAACTGCCGACAAAGCTGAAACCCGTTTTACGGTAGAATTGCCTTTTGGCGATAACGACGATGTATTTGTACAACATGAAATACTTGAAAGCGCAGGTGCTGCAGAACCCACAGATTATAATTCTTTTGTGGTAGATACAGGCAGCAATCAGCAATTTAACCGGCAAGGCGAGAAAGTGCTGGTAAATGGCAAAGTTCCGGTTGTTTTAGTTGTTGAGGATAGTATTGACTTGCGCAAATATCTTCGGGAGTATTTCGAAAACTCATACCAGATACTTGAAGCAGAGAATGGGCTTGAGGGCTTAAAAATTGCTTCTGAAGAGCAGCCAGACCTCATCATTTCGGACGTGATGATGCCCGAGATGGATGGGTTTGAGCTCTGCAAAAGAATAAAGACGGAAACCAAAACAGCGCATATTCCCATTATTCTGTTAACCGCCAGAACGCCTGTTGAGGATAGGATAGAGGGTATTGAAACCGGTGCCGACGATTATATTACCAAACCCTTTAATTTGGCTGTGTTAACTGCACGGGTTAAAAATCTTTTGATTTCCAGAAGTAATTTGAAAGAAAAGTACAGGAAAGAAATTTCCCTCAAACCTACAGAAGAAATTCCTGTGTCTCCGGATGAGAAATTGATGAAAAAGCTTCTGCAATATGTAGAAGATAGGTTGTCGGATTCGGAATTGAGCGTTGATGATATATGCAGCAATGTTGGCGTAAGCAGAACCCAGCTTTATCGGAAAATAAAAGCTCTGACTGGCTTAAGCATGGCCGAAGTAATTAAAGAAATCAGGCTGAAGCGTGCTAAGCAGCTACTAAAGGACCGAAAGTTTAATATAAACGAGGTAGCACACATGGTAGGATTTTCAGATACCGATTATTTTAGAAAATGCTTTAAAGCGGAATTTGGAATAACTCCTTCTGAATACTACAAAAGTAGGGCCCATAGTAGCGAAAACCTGGAGGATTAAAGCTGTGTTCGGGGTGTTAGGAGTTATCTATTGCCGTCTGCTTTAGCAGACGGCCGCGCTTGGATTTTTGCTTGTTTCCGTTGGTTAAAACCAACGGCAATGAAATCCAGCCCAATCATCAATCAATTTCAAGAGATTGCTTGATGAAAAAAATGATCTGATGATTTTAAATACCGGGAATTGAGCATATTTATAGCACCAAAGTATCTTAAAATCTATGAATTTAAAGGGAAATATAAACCATGCCGTATGTCGTTGGTGCTACGACTTCCTTTCGCTTGAAGAACTGTGTTCGGTTGCAAAGGAAATAGGAATTAAAGCAATTGATCTGATAGGCCCTGAAGGCTGGCCGGTGCTTCAAAAATATGGCCTCGACTCCTCTATGTGTAACGGGGCGGAAATTAGCCTTACAGAAGGCTGGAATAACCCTCAATACCACAGTACTTTAATTAACAACTATTCCGAAATGATTCCCCTGGTGGCAAAAGCAGGGTATAAAAATTTGATTTGTTTTAGCGGTAACCGCGATGGGATAGATGACGAAAGTGGTTTGTCGAATTCTGCGGAAGGCTTGAAAAAAATTCTTCCAATAGCCGAAAAACATAAAGTTACTTTGGTGATGGAATTGCTGAACAGCAAGATAGACCATATAGATTATCAGTGCGATAAAACAGCCTGGGGGGTAGAACTGACAAAGAGAATTGACTCTGAAAATTTCAAGTTGCTGTATGATATTTATCACATGCAGATTGATGAAGGTGACGTTATTCGCACCATAAAAGAGAATCATCAATATATAGCTCACTACCACACAGCCGGAGTTCCTGGCCGCCATGAAATAGATTATACTCAGGAATTAAATTATCCGGCAATTATGAAGGCTATCAAGGATACTGGTTTTAAAGGGTATGTAGCCCAGGAGTTTATACCTACCAATGCAGATAAAATACTGGCTTTAAAACAGTCGGTAAAGATTTGTGATGTGTAGATAAGAAACCGGAAGCTTAATAAAAGCCCTTTTACTTTAAGGGGCTTTTATTTCAGAGAATTAACGGGGTTTTTAAGGTGCTTTTTTTTCGCTGTTATATACCATAGTGCAATCGAAAACATCATCCAGAATATATAGACACCAAATAAAGAAAAGCCCCAGTTAGTTAATCCATTACCTGGGAGATATGATGCCTCTGTAATTACCATATCAGTCAATTTTCCTCCATTTAGCCACAAAAAAAACATAGCTGAAAAATGGATAAGAAAGGTGCTAAAGAGGTATACAAAGAGGAAGTTACTTCCAAAACAGCTAATTGCTTTTGTTAATTTGTTATTGATGTTAGCTGTTAGCGATAGGAATACCAGCGTTACTCCCAAAGTAATAGTTAAATAACATAGCGATGCCGGATATTTGGTTAGGTTGATAAAGGAGATAAATATTTTGGCATAGCTAGGATATGAATCCCATGGTTTTGGTTCTCCATACAGCTGTGTGATCCTTAAAACTAGGAAAAGCGCTAGTAAGGCAATGCCACAAAATAAAATTGGCTTCCTTTTGCCTGTAGCATTAGAATCATGTTCATAAAGAGAGGAACACAAGTATCCGAAGGCAAAAACCGCAAACCATGGAAGCAGGGTGTAATTAATGATAAAAATTCTCCCGGCATGAGGCAGGAACTTTTGCTGATGGAGTATATACCAAGAAATCGATTTTAACGAAGTGCCATCGAGCTTAATAGGATCCAGGAGGTTGTGCCCAATAATAATAGCCACGCAAATTATAAATAACAGCTGTTTAGGAAGGTATTGAAAGATAGCCATTAACAGATAGCAAATTCCCAGCAGCCCTATAAAAAACAAACCTATAGTGCGGTAATGCAAATCGAAAGTGTACAGGAAATTGTTAATAAGCAACTCCGTTAAAAGCAGCAGAAACCCGGTTCTTAAATAATAATATATGTTACTGCTTTTGCTTTTATTACCAGTATGTAAACCGGCCGAAATTCCGATAACAAATAAAGCAGCCGGGGCAAAAAAGTGCGAAACGAATCGGGTAAGGAATAGAGCGAGGGTAGTTTGATCAATACTGGATGGATTGGTATTCCAGTAGTGAAAAAACATTCGGGTATGATCAAGTATGGCTATCAGAGTTACCGTACCAAGAAGCAGTGTTCGCGAGTTGCTTTGGTTTTTTAAATCGTTAACAAGCATGGGCTGGCAGATGCAACAACGAAACGCAAAGTTTCCCCGAAAGGAAATCTTTGCGTTCTTGGGTAAAAAGATATAGAGGTGTAAAAAATGAACTTATTTTTTCAGCTTGTAAGCCACAGCAACCTGAAAGTTAGCCAGTTTCTGCGGACGAGCGTAAAAACTGTCGCTCACCCAGTAAGCTTCGTTAAGTAGGTTGTTGCCTTTAAGGCTCAAGCGGTATTTTGCTGTATTGTAGAAGAGGGTGGCATCAACAACGGTGTAAGCTTCAAGTTTAAGTGTGTTAGCAAGGTTATTGAACGCATCTGAAACATGCATAACACCTCCACCAATTCCTAAACCTTTAGCTTTACCATT
>CBIHNR010000264.1:0-5876 GCA_966211215.1 uncultured Pedobacter sp. | reverse complement strand
TTCCTACCCAAATATTACCCTCTAAATCCTCCTCTAAACATCTTACTACATTGCCACTTAGACTTCCCGCATCGTTAGGATTGTGCCTGAAATGCAAGAACTTCTTTGTAATAGGATTAAAGCCATTCATTCCGTTTTCGGTTGCAATCCAAATTTTGCCATCAGAATCTTCCAGAAAGCTACCAACAACATTAGAGCTGGGAGATGCATTTGTATTGCCTGCCCTGTACAAATCAAATTTGTACTCCTTCGGATTATAGTAATTCACCCCTCCATTAGCCGTTCCTACCCATAATATTCCTTCTTTGTCTTTATAGAGAGCCCATATACCATCCGTATTTAAGCCTTCCTTGTCGAGTTCGTTATACTGTATGTATTCAAATCGCCGTGTCTTTACATTTAATCTATTTAATCCTCCCAGATCCACAGCTAATAATAAATGCTGATCGTCATCGGCTATAATCCAATGAATGAGGCTTTTATTAGTACCAGAGCCATCTGCCTTTATTGGGAAATGCTCTGTTTTTTTTGTCAAAGGATCGAAGACATGCAAACCTGCTCCCCTTGTGCCGATCCATATCTTATCGTATTTATCAATATAAAGATTGTTTAATGTCTTTTCGGAAGCCTTAAGTTCCAGATTATATGCAATGAACCTTTTGGTTTTAGGGTTCAGGCAAAAAAGGCTATCTCCATAGCAGGTTGTCCAAATGTTGCCTTTTGAATCTTCTGCAATGCCCTGGGCGGAGAAATAGGATCTTTCAACAAGAGATTTGAAGCGATAGCGAATAAATTGCTTCTTTTCCGGAACCCATAAGTTCAAACAATTTCCCCCTGCTAGTATCCATAAATGGCCCTTTTTATCTGAATATAAGGAAATGATATAATCACTGCTAATGCTGTTAGAATCGGAAGGCTTGTTTTTAAATGTGCTAAAGGAATCAGTTGCCCTGTTATATAAATTTAAGCCCTTTTTAGTTGCAACCCATAAATTCTTATGTGCATCTTCCCCAATAGATTGCACATTATTATCGCTTAAAGAACCTTTTTTTCTGTCGTCTTGCAGGTATTGAGTCACCTGATAGCCATCGTATTTGTTAAGCCCCATCTCCGTACCCACCCACAGAAAATCATTGCTATCTCTATAAATACAGGTGATACGGTTACTGGAAAGGCCTCCATCAGCCGTAAGATGCTTGAACTTCATTTTAGGCACCTGGGCTAACGTGCTTAATCCTAATAGTTGAAATACCAGTAATAATTTTATAAAAACATTCTTCATTATAATATCACCATTTATAATACTTTCCCATCAATCCCGTAGATAAGCAACATTATTCAGTACTTTCCTTTTTGGTTCTCATCACTGGCATTTCGAATATCCCCTAAACAAAAAAGCCTACAATTATTTGACTTGCAGACTTTAACATTCTTCGATATAACTATCAGCGGAACAGCAGAATCCGAAGATTACCCGAAAAAAGCGGGTTTGAGTTATATTAAAAAAGTTTTGATTTGCGGCTCCCGGTTTACAACTACTTTTATTTCGGCTGGATTCAAATACGTAAACAAATATATGAAAGTTAATTATTTCACCACCAGTCGTTGGATGAAAGTGGAGATTCGTATGTAATGTGTAGCAAAAAGTGTCAATTTTCTTTAATCCTTTGGAAGATTAAATTCCCGCTGGACACCTTACATTAATCTTTTTGGGTTTGGCGCATAGATATACGTCCACATAAAGAAAAATATATCTTATTAGCTATATATCAAGTTGTTTCCTATCCTTTCTGGAAAGACTGTTCACAATTAATTGGTATGATTTTTTAACAAGACTCTTTATTTCTTCCACTGGAACATCATTTTTAAAATATACACTTATCCAATGCTTCTTATTCATATGATATCCAGGTTTTATCCCATCATATTTCTCCCTTAAACGCTCTGATTCTATAGGGTCGCTTTTTAGGTCACAAAAATCGAACTTATCAATATTTACAAAGGCGAACCATTTATTACCAACATAAAATACAAGGATATTCTTGTCATATTCGGAATTGGCTTTTTTAAAAGGTAATTTTTCACGAGCACCTTTAAAAGAAAGGCAGTACTCTCTGAAATCTTCAATATTCACGATAGTTTATTAAGGTTAACGATTCATGGATACCAAAATTCTTCTGTAATTCATTTTCAACTACAATTTGGCGCTCTACTCGTTCAATTTACTTACATATCCTTAGCTTTGCCAGGCTTAAAAATGCAGTAAATATTAATACATTATCCTTTGTTCTTGTGATGCCTGAGCAATGTGTTCCAACTTTCCCTGAACATATTTTGTATAAACTTTTCTAATGTCTTCTTCAGTGTCGCCAATGAATGGACCCTGCGATACAAATTCTTCTCCCTGTGGTTTTGCTGCATATAATATTAATCGCACTCCTTCGCTACCAGCCTTTAGAAACAGCTCGCTACTTTCTTCCTCCTGGAATAAATTGAGCCATCCCGTTTCATCTTTTCTAAGTAAACTTTTTTCTTCGCCCACTTGCACACTGCCACTTATCACATACAAAAAAGAATTAAAGTTGGCAGGGATGGTTTGTGTTGTAGATGCATTTGGCTGCATTACAAATTCCGCAGCGATGAGTGGTGTATAGTTCATTACTGGCGAATACAGTTCAACCAATGAGCCACTATACAAGCGTATGTTCACACCATCAGCGTTAAGCACAGGTACACGTTTTGCAGGAAGGTCTTGCACTCTCGGTGTAACCCACCTGTCCTTGCGAGGAAGGTTCAGCCACATTTGTAGTAATCTTCCTTTTGTTGGCTGGTTAATAGTTTCAGTGTGTACAATGCCCCTTCCTGCAGTCATTATTTGAAAGTCGCCTGCACTTAGGTTTTCGATCATATCACCAATTACACCATCCACCATTAAGCTTACAGTTTCAAAACCTGCATGTGGATGTGCGCCACCGGCAGGCGAGTTATCTTTTTTATCCAGCATGTCATCCATTAAGAAAATAAAAGGGTCGCTTTGCGAATAAGGTAACTGTATCACTTGTCTTGCCAAATGCCCTTCGCCCAAAAAACCTTTTTCAAGGGGGGCTTTATATGAATGAATAAGCTTTCGTTTGAGTTCCATCGCTTTATTTTGTAGAGTTAATATATGCCTGAATCTGTTGAACCAATGTTGGCAAAGTCGGCTACTTCCCAATGTTCGCTGACAAATAACTTATGCATTTACTTCTGGGGGAGGTTCGGTTGCAAGAAGTTGTTGTTCCCAAAGGAAACTGGTTCCTACATTACCTGAGTGATCGATAAGAACTTCAGCTAATGCCGCAACTGTTTCTGTCCGGGCCCAATCGCGTTGCAATTCAGCTCCGAAAACAGTCCATGTTATTGGAGTAACACCTGCTTGTATTATTCGTTGTATTGATATTTCATGTGCTTCCCGGCTAGTGCCGCCGGATGCATCCGTTACAGCATATACATCATATCCTTCACCCGCAGCTTGAATCGCAGGAAATGCCAGACAGATTTCCGACCAAAGCGCTGCAATCACAACCTTTTTTCTGCCGGTTCCTTCCACCCAATCCACTACACGCTTATCCTCCCATGCATTAATAAAAGTCCTGTTAATGGGCTTCTGATCGGGAAATACTTCTTGTAATTGTTTTAGTAGATAACCGCCTCGTTCTTCGACAACGGTAGTTAGAAGTGTTGGCACCCCAAATACTTTAGCCGTTTTTGCCAAGCCAATAACATTGTTAATAATGGTTTGCGAATCGTGGCTTCTTAAAGCTGAAAACTGAAATGGTTGGTGGTCAATTAAAATTAGCACGCAATTATCTGGTGTGAGTAATGCGCCTAATCCTGATTTTGATTTTTTATCCATCGTTTTAGAATTTAAAATTGTTTGACACTGTGTGATTTTCTACAGACACAAAAATGCTTCAGCGGCAAACGGAAAACGATGATGTAGGGCAAAAAGAAACGTTGATAAATGTCAACGAAAAGGCGTTGAGAAGAAATTATTTTTTCACCGGGCGATTGCGAATACGGCTGAGTGTCTCTTTGGTAATACCGAGATAAGAGGCGATAATGTGCTGAGGAAAGCGTTGCAAAAACTCCGGGTACTTCTTTTCCAATTCAACATAGCGTTGTTCAGCAGACAAACTGATATTAGCATTCACCCGGTTGAGCAATGCGAACGAATGTTTCTCATCCATTTTTTTACTTGTTTCTCTTAATGCAGGAATTGAACCAAGAAGCTTTAATGAATCAGCCCTGGTAATAAGAAGCACGTCAGTGTCCTCACAGGCATCAATAAAATAAGGGGAAGGTGTCAGCATTGTATAACTTTCACGGTCGCCAGCCCACCAGTTTTCTATGGTTAAATAAACAATATGTTCTATTCCTTTTTCGTCAACACTGTATTGGCGCATGGAACCTTTAAGAATAAACGCAAGGTATTTGCATACCTCCCCTTCTTGTAAAAAGTATTGTCTTTTCCGGATTCTTTTGGGAATAAAAGCTGCCTTAATCATCTCTATCTCATCATCAGTAAGAGCAGTTGTTGAATAATTACGGATATACTCTAAAAGCGGTTCGTGCATTATAAAGGCTAATAACTATTCCACAAATTTAGTAATCTTATTAAAAGCGTTAGCAGCTTACACTTCTTGATTTTTTCAAGGCTGTTCTGAATGAGTTGCTGCAATGCTACATGGATTTTTCCAAGAAAAAAACAACATATCAGGGAAGTAAAATATTTTGCTCATTTACTCGTCAAAAAAATGTCCGTTTTTTTAACCTGAGTTGCAAGAAGAAGAGGATCAAGCAAATACTTGCTTATATATGTTTAAGAGTCTATCAATCGTAATTCTTTAGTAATGGAGTTTATTGTTTTTTTATTTCCATATAGAGCAATACCCATATACACAATTTCATCCGGCCAAGAGGTTTTGATAAGGCTGGTATATTCATCATAAGTCTTCGCCTGCTGAGAAAAATTGTTGAAATCAAAAATCAAAATATTCTCGTGGATAGCTCGCCCAACCTCCGTAATTATATTGTGTAACCTTTCCTTACTTGCCCCAAAACAGGTATAGGTAACTGCGGAAGTCCAGAATGTACAAAATCTTTTTTGTCAATAATATCTTCCCCGACCAATCCCTCTACTTTGGAGCCAATAGACATTGAAAGAATACCTGCAACGTTAGCTATCACGCTTGTTGATAAAAGTTCGTCTATTATTCATACGCATTTGTTCATAATTTAAATTTATTGGCTGCTTTTAATTGTTCTGCCTTTTCTTCTATAAAGCTAATTAGTTTATCGAGGCGCTCCAGTGTAGTATCACAGTTCATTAAGGTTGTTCGCAAATAAACTTTCCCGTTTAAAGTTGTTTGCACCAGATAGAAAGTACCGTCTTTGATGATTTCTTCACGAAGAAGATTGTTGAAATGATTAGCATTTTCGCAATCTATGTAACGAAAACATACAATATTAGAATGAGGGTTATAAGCTAACTGAAAGTTGTGTTTTTGGGAGATGTTGGCTGCAAAATCTCTTGCAAGATTGTATTGGTTCTCGATGTATTCCCCAAAAATATTATCGCCAAATTCTTTGAATAGCGCGAAGACTTTTAGGATGGACATGTTCTTCGTAGTCTCAAAGGTTCTCTTTCCTCCTTGCGACCAATCGTTATCCTGTATTTGCCATAAATAGTCTGCCTTCTGCCTGAAAGTATCATAAGAATACTCCTTGTCTTTCAGCAAGACAGCCGTACATAAAGACGGTGTAAGCATCATTTTATGAAAATCCATTACGATGGAATCTGCTTTTTCCATACCCTTTACAAGATATTTATATTT
>CBIHNR010000263.1:0-6199 GCA_966211215.1 uncultured Pedobacter sp. | reverse complement strand
TACAACCGCGGGTTCATTGTCGGTGCGCTGCACCCAACGAAACCCTAAGTGTTAGCGGTAGTGCATTACTTTGTCATAAAGATGCTTTAATTGGCTGTCGCCAAAACCATAAATACTTTCTCTATTCCAAAATTCTTCGAATACTTTATGAAAGTCAGTTGAAACATGTTTGGTTATCTCTTCGATAACTCTTTCAGGCCTTCCTTTTGTCCCATCTTTTGGGAAGCGGTCAACATGCGCCTTTACAACTTCTTGTAAATAGGGAAAAGATAAAGACTCAGTTTTTGAAAGATGTATCAATTCTTCAAGATTATCATTTTTGTAAGCCTTCCATAAGTCCTGCCCTAAACGCATATCGTCTTCACTTAAAATAATTTTATTCGCATAACAAGTTTTAAGTTCCTCTGAATTTGCTGGCCCGAAGCCATTCCAAAATTGTTTGCTGGTTTTATCTAAATAAGCAGTATAAACCGCGTTGACTTCTTTCATTATCGGCAAACTATTGATGATTGAAATAACAAACCACATATTAACCTGACAGAATAAGTCATACTCAAACCAAAGATTAAACTCCGAACCATCAGGCGCATTCATTATTTTTTCAAACTCCTTTACAACATTGTCGTGATATTCAGTTTCTGTTAATCCCATGTACTCTGCTCTTGATTGCCAAAAGTCATGCAGATTGTTGCCTGATAGATTTCCGTCTATAAGAGCTTCTCTAACTACGATTACCTCTCCTTCGATTTTGGTATCAGGAAAACTGTAAGCTAGAGAGTCACCGTTTAAAATATTGTAAATCATGAGAATGGTGTTTTTTTTACATTGCTACTAACGTTTAAGGCTTTGCGAAAGATGGCGGATATAAAGCAGTTCATTGTCGCCCGGTACAAAGCTTAGTTAAATGTAAAAAATATCGAGAATAACCTCACCCGCCATTTTTGCAAAACGCATGTTGAACTAAAACCTACGGTAGTCTTTCCGCCGCTTTACCGTAGATGCTGAAAACGGAAGGCCTACCTTTACGATTTTCCTTCATTTCCCAGCTATTGCCAGTGACAATAAGCTGCCGGCCATCCTCAACCGGCAGGAGATCTGGCGTATGTTGCAGGGAGCCGACCTTCTCAAACACCGGATCCACATCGGCCTGCTTTTTGGTTGCCGCCTGCGTTGTGCTGAAGTGCGCAGCCTGGAGCTCCGGCACCTTGATTTCGGCCGCAAACTGCTGCACATCGCACAAAGCAAAGGCAATAAAGGCCGCTCGGCATCGAACACCCTAAGAAATACCCCTTTGAGGGGACCGGCAACCCGGAAGGCAAAGGCTTTGACGGGGGCTATAGCCAAAATTCCGTAAAGGCCTTCCATAATAACTCCACTCAGCAACCGCCTTTGCGAGAGGCACGTTTATAAATTATTTTACTATCTCGTTCTACATAATCGCCCGATATTATTGGATATGAATACTTGGGCGCGTGCGATACACTATGGCTTCTTATAATTATTTTGTCGTTAACTTTCAGGCTATGCAATTGCTGAAATTCATTGTTAAAGTTCAAAAAAATATTGTTAGGCTTTTCCGGCCCAAAACTGAGAATATAATCGTCACCATTAATCCTGGCCATCACTCCGAAACCTAATCGTGAGCCTGACGGAAGAGAAAGAGAGGTTACAACCGCCTCCATATTGGTAAAAGCACTTATATGCTTCCTTATTTTTGCAGCCCCGGCAAGCACTTTTTTACCTTCTGGAGACACCTCCCATTTTTTGTACTTTATACCATCAGGGGTAGCCTCCCATTTTTTCAATTCGGCTTTCCTTTCAGCAGCAGAGAGTGGCTTTGGGGTTGATTTTTTAGAAGTTTCATTTTTGATTTCGCGATTAGCAAATACAAGTCCGCTTACCACAAACAGCAGTAAGATCAGCGCATAAATAACTTTTTTCATATTTTTATGTGTTTAATTAACATAGATCTATCTCCTGATAAACCAAATCCGTTTAAGGCATTTCTTTTATTTTTCGTATCCTTTTAAAGTTGGTGCAACAAAAATACTTTGATAGTGCTCAGACCGAGGAATCTGGATTGTAAATAAGAGTGTAAACTTTGTAAATAATATCTTGACATTATGCTTGTTAAAAGAAATTTCCTGCCTATAAAACGAAAGCACCTCGGCGGATTATTAATACTGTTGTTTATCTCTATGATCTGCGTGGCTTTCAGCATGGCCGGCAATGATGAATTTGACTTTGCCAGAAGAGAAGTTTTGCTTCGCCGGATTGGACATGAAATACTCCTTCAGGCTGGCGACAGTGTATCGCGGGTACTTCCAGTAAAAAAGATCGCCAAAAATGAATACCAGATCAGTTTTGAGAATGCCTTTACTTTTCAACCCGAATCCCTGGTGAATACTACTCAGCGTTTGTTAGCCAAAGACCCGCTCGCAAGTGATTATGTTGTTAACGTAGTTAACTGTGCCAATGCCAGTGTAGCCTATGGATACGCTATATCAAAAGATAAGAAAGATGATATTGTTGCCTGTATAGGAAGAAGGCAACCCATAGCGTGTTACATAATTAACATTAAATTCAAACCGACAGGAATAATCACAGCAAAGAATGGATATCTTCTGGGCAGCCTGACAGTTTTAGCATTTGTTGGATTTATTTTTTTAAGATCTGTTAAACCGCGGAAGGCCTTACCTGACAGTCAGCATACTGGTATATTCACTTTAGGGTCAATGTCGTTCGACGCGGAGACTCGTAAACTCATGATAAATGGGAAGGCCATAGACTTGACCAGAACTGAAACCCGTGTACTACGCATTTTCGCGTTGTCTCCTAACGAGGCTATAGATCGAAGCCAGCTACAAAAAGAGATATGGGAAGATGAAGGGGTAATAGTAGGCCGCAGTCTGGATATGTTCATTTCAAAACTTAGAAAAAAACTGGAATTTGATCCGAACGTCAAGATTGTTGTTATACGCGGCAAAGGATATAAGCTTGAAATTAGCGCTTAAGAAAATCTTCGCGGTTCGAACTGATGTTATTAGATAACTTTTAGCTGATGTTATTTGCTGCTATTACTAATCTCCTGTTTCAACAAGCTCTAAATCTTTCATCTTAAGAATTAAGAATTTCCTTTAATTCTTGGAATCGATTTTCAGTTAATGAGGAGAAGAATTTAAATACAATAAATCTCAACAATAATGTCGCCCGCCATTTTTGCAGAGCCGATGTTGTACTAAACCTTCGGTACTTTTTCCAAGTGCCTACCTATCCAGCGCGTAAATTAGCAGAGCCAACATAGATAAATATGAATAAAAAACCAACACAAGTTAATTTTGCTTGCGCTAAGATAGCCGGATTTGCAGAACTTTATGGGTCGTTAAAGCAAAAAGTATCGCTTTCAGGAAAGAGCGAAAGCACGCTGAACAAACATGCCCTTCACCTGGCCCACATTGCCCTTCATTTTAACCAGCTGCCTACCGAACTGGACATCGGCCAGATCAACGATTACCTCTACCTTATCCAGCAACGCCAAAACACGCCCTCTGATTCCTACTTTAAGTTTACTGTTTACGAGCTCCGCTTTGCCTTCCGCTTAGCCGGGCAAAACGACAAGCGGATCGAACTTCCCTCCATCAGCCATGAAAAGAAGCTTCCGGTAGTACTTTCCAGAGAGGAAATGAAACGCTTGCTAAAAGCACCCAAGTTACTCAAGCACCGAATCCTGATTGGCTTGTTGTATGGTTGTGGGCTCCGCTGTGCCGAGGTCCCCGTGGCTTTGTACGAATCCGCCACTTTGTTTTTTTAAGCAGCACGGTCAAAAAAGAAGCTATCCCTTTAATCCTGGAACAATTGCAGGCCAGGGTGGAACTAAAAAAAGAGCCCCGAAAGCTCAAAATGTTCAACCCTCTGATGTGCCCCTGCTGTAATACCGAAACGATGGTAACGATAGAAATCTTGCCCAAACGGGAACCACCAACGCACGCCCAATTGATGAAAAATGCTGCCTCAAAACCTCAAAATAACGCTGAAACCTGTCGGCCTGGCTGTGCTATGCCCTAAAGCGAACAAGATATCCTAAACGAAACGAAAAATGAGGGTTGAACCCTGAAAGGAAGGATGTTACACCTACCCCGAAAAGCGGAAGATATAAAACCTGCTGTAAATCACGACTGACAAGCCCCTTGCCCATACTGAACCAAGTTGGCGAAATACCCATAACAGGATGCCTAAAAAACTACCGAAGGTTTCGTACAACCTCGGGTTCATTGTCGGTGCGCTGCACCCAACGAAACCCTAAGTGTTAGCCACAGTTTTTATTTCACTATTTTGCCTGTCTTGTCGACGTAAAACCACTCATCACTTTCCCAAGTCCAATGTTCATCTTCTGGAAACGCCTTGACTTTTTTGCCCTTCAAACTCACTTTTGCTTTGCCGTTTTCGAAAGGATAAGCACAATCAAATTTAGGCCTAATTATAACTTTGGAGGTTAACGAATCTACATACCCGATTTTTCCATCGTCAACGATTCGATATATTCCTTCGCTAGTATAGTCGGGTCCATTGTCGAATGTGAAAATTTTGAAGATATGTTTACCCGTCTTGTCTATCAATACAAAATCAGGGTCGGCAACTATTCCATATTCGGTAATTGTATCTGTATAAGCTGCATAATAGTCGCCTAAAATTTTATGCCCATTGTCGTCGTAGTAGGCGTAAAGAGAAGTAACGCTATCCCTTTTTAAAATCAATCGCGCAGGTAATGTCTTAGGTCGGCAGGAGTCAAGTCCGATAGCAATTAAGCAGGTCAGTAGCAGAGTCGAGTATTTAAGCACGTAGTCTTTTTAAAATGGCAGGTAACGGTTTCGGGCTTTGCGTTGGTGGCGGATAGAAAGCACTTCATTGTCGCCCGGCACAAAACTTAGTTAAATGTAGAGAATTTCGAGAATAACGTCACCAGCCATTTTTGCAAAGGTAATGTTATAGCCAGTTCTCTTTAGTCTGACATGAATCACTAAATCCTCTCGATCTCATTGCATCTAAGCAAATAGTCCTTTAAAAACCAATATATCTGGGTGGTGAAATCTAATGAGTTCTCATTTATATTGTCTATGCTAGACCTGTTTATATAGACATTCATGCCCCCTAGGTTGTATCCCTGCTCGTAACAATCTTTTTTCAATTGTTCTAAACCGTCCAAAAGTAAAGTAAATGCCTTTACACAACCTTTGTCATAGGGTGTGCTCAACCGAAGGCGATTCAAATGTCTATAACCAAAGTCATTGGCAACAATCGAAACTATCACGTTTTCTTCGCGCTCGGCTATTTTAAACTCTTTTTGAACTAATACGTCTTTCGGAAGATATAGTGTCTTTTCATGTATGTTGGGTAGATTGACAGCTTTTACTATGTCGTAATCATTGTAAAGATTTGCAACGTTTATTTTGGTTCGGTCAAGTGTTTCGGAGCTTAATAAGTGGTCTTCAATTCTACTCTTAAATGGTTTTCTGCTATATTTCAAACAACTTCTAAAAAGAATTTCTTTTAATCGTTTAGCTGTAAACGAACTATATAAACGAGCTTTAAAATCAGTAGGATGATACACACCCCGTTTAATTAAGATGTCAATCCCTCTAAGTGTAATGTCAGATAGTTTCAGCTGTCGTATAACTTCATCAATCCCTTCGGAAATTGATATTATAACAGCTAAAGTTTGCTGGTCAATGTCACAATAAATATTAACATCTTCTTCATTATTAGCTCTGAGAACAATTACATAATCGATAACAGACTCGGGTCCCGCAAGCTTATAAGAACAATATCGTTCGCTATATTCTTCATTAATGGTAATTACTCGATGGAGGTCACCTTGTGTCTTATGGGTTTTGTAGAGTCGCATAGAATTGGCTATAACGTTTAGGCTTGTTGCTGTTGCGGCATTAATTGCACGTCACTTTTCAAGCCAGCACTAATGTAATAGAAAGCTGCGAAATAACATACACCACCGAAACCAGCAATAGCAACAGAGCCGATGTTGTACTAAACCTTCGGTAGTTTTTCCAAGTGCCTACCTGTCCAGCGCCTAAATTAGCAGAGCCAACATAGATAAATATGAATAAAAAAACCAACACAAGTTGATTCTGCTTGCGCTAAGATAGCCGGATTTGCAGAACTTTATGGGTCGTTAAAGCAAAAA
>CBIHNR010000262.1:0-6269 GCA_966211215.1 uncultured Pedobacter sp. | reverse complement strand
AGAACTTGCTTTTCTTTAATATTGGTATCGATTCCCATCGTTAAAACTTGAAACAAAAAGTAACAAAAAATTCAAGAAAAGAAAGATGCTTCAGCGCTCAAGGCTCAAGCGGGCCCGCCTTTCTTTTCAGCCCGGCGCTCGGGACTCCGCAAAATCGGCAGTACTAGCCTGAAGGTTTTTCCTACGATCATTGTCGTTTTCGCCTTTTGTGTTTGAAAAAAATCCCCCACTACCTATGATATAAATTTTAAGCAAGTCTAATGGAATTCATTTCAGCAACTCATTATTCATTCGCATAATGCACGTGGGTTCCCGAATTACTCGAGATTCTTTTCAGCCTTACCCTCGGCTCTTTTCAAGAAATCTCAAGAGGCTTCCTTCGATCACGCCCAATTTCCTTTCGTTTTGAATAAAAAATGCTATCACTAATGGACGCCGTGCATCAGTTTCTTTAATAAAGGCGTAAATAGCATAATCAGTAAGCCCAATCCTACTGGGATAAAGGTGAAAATCAGGAAAAAGGTTTGCATCGAATATTGAGCCGTAATTTCATCGATCATTCCACCCATCGTTCCTGCAATTTTGTTGCCTATTGCAATAGCCAGGTACCAGATACCAAACATGATGGCGATCATTCGTCCCGGAACCAGTTTACTAACATAAGAGAGCCCGACCGGAGATATACAGAGTTCGCCCATAGTATGAAAAAAATAAGCCAGAATTAGCCAAACCATACTAACTGAAGCCACTTTGGCACCCGACGGAATTTCACTTGCTCCAAAAGCAAGGGCAGCAAAACCGATCCCCAGTAAAATCATGCCCAAGCCGTTTTTGTAGGTAGCAAACGGGTTGTATTTGCTCTCCCATATCTTTGAAACCAGGGGAGCAAAAGTGATAATGAACAAGGAATTTAACACCCCGAACCACGTAGCCGGAACTTCAGCTTTAACGTCGGAGTATTGGTTTTTTAGCATGTAAATCACTAAGCCCCAAATAATAGCGAAGCCTACGGCAAGAAAGATATTCCCAATTGCAAAGCGGCCGAATGTTAGGCTAAAGAGTTTATAAAGTACGTAGGTGATAATTAGCAAAGGTGTAACTGTAATGGCTGTGTTTACTACATTAAACAGAATTTTATAGTTGCCTTCTAAAACCCGGGCGGTGTAATCGTTAGCAAAGATGGTCATAGAGCCACCTGCTTGCTCAAATGAAGCCCAAAAGAAAACGGTAATGAAAGCCAGAATAATTACGGCAATCATCTTATCGCGAAGTACTGGCGTATATTGAGATATTCTTTTGATAAGAAGGACCAGAAATAAGATAAGTGCGGTGCTAATTGCTGCGGTACTGCCGCTCAGCCCTGCAACATTAAAGTTAAAAACATCAAATGAGGTGATTTTTGAAACAGGGTCGTTGATAATCCACACGAGGCCGGTTAAAGAGATAATACCTATTAATACCAGGTCAATGGTGGAGAATGGATTCCGTGTCGCTTCATCCGGATGTTCATCCAAACTGCTTTCATTGCCTGTTTTGGGCTTTAAACCGATGGTGCCAAAGATGTTCTGGGTGAAATAGAACTGCATCATACCTGTAAACATAAAAATGCCAGCCAGCCCGAAACCATAGCTCCAGCCCCAGTCAGGGCTTTCGCCGATATAGCCGCACAGAAGCATTCCCAAAAATGCCCCTGCATTCACACCCATATAAAAGATAGTATAAGCACCGTCTTTCTTTTCAGGATGCTTTTTATACATCTCAGAAAGAACCGAGGTCATGTTCGGTTTAAAGAAACCATTGCCACAAACCAATAAACAAAGGCCCAGGTACATAAAAAAAGGATGAAATTCCATGGCCATGGAGAGGTGCCCCAGGGTCATCAGGCAAGCACCAACCACTACGGCCCATCGGTAACCGATAATGCGGTCGGCAATGTAACCACCTAAAATCGGGGTTAAGTAAGCCAGCGAGGTGTAAGAGCCGTAAATCGCAAGGGCGTTTACACGGGGCCAACCCCAACCGGGATTGTCGCCTACAATTGATGTGGTTAAGAAAAGCACCAGTATGGCCCGCATTCCATAATAGGAAAAACGCTCCCACATCTCGGTAAAAAATAGTACAAATAAGCCTTCGGGATGCCCGATTACTTTTCTCTCAAATAGATTATCATTGGCGTTTGCTACCATATATTTTTATATTCTAAGCTGTGTTATTTAACGTGCCCCATTAATTTCCTGATGGCAGGAGATGCTACAATCATCACAATGCCGGCTATTAAAGCATAAATGGCAAGTTGCCTGTAACCATCCGTGTAGGTTAGCAATTTTTGCGGCAACGTATCATTCTCGTTTCCTTCAGAAAGGCCTGCACCTAAAATTCCGGCAACATATTGGCCATAGGCGCTTGCTAAGAACCACATGCCCATCATCACACCTTGCAGCCTCGGAGGAGATAGTTTGGTCATGATCGAAAGCCCGATAGGAGAGAGGCATAATTCTCCGATAGTAATAATAAAATAAGCTAAAGTGAAAACATCTAAAGAAGCAATGCCCTGGCTGTTTGCCACAAATCTGGTTGCATAGAACGTAAAGAAGGCCCCGGAAAGGAATAAAAAGCCCAGCCCGAATTTTACAATGGTGTTGGGTTCTGCCTGTTTTTTAGCCAGCGAAACCCATATAGAACCTAATATGGGTGCAAAAGCAATTACAAATAAGGAGTTGGATGCATTATTAACTCCATTCGGGTCAAGAGTGAAAACACCAAAAAGTTTATTGCTTAGATTGTTGGCGGCAAAGAGGCTCAGAGATCCTCCACTTTGTTCGAAAAAGGCAAAAAACAGAACTGAAAACAGGATGAAGAATAAAGCAGCCCAAAGTTTATTACGTTCGGCAGCCGTGTGTTTTGACATTTCATAAAAAAGATAAAGCAGGGCTACTGGCCCAATGGTATACATAAACAGATCTGTGTATTCCGTTTTAGCAACCATAATCATAATCACCGGAATAAGGGCCAGGGAACCGGCATATACCAGATAATCCTGCCAGTTTTTATGGTTAGTATGCTGGATGGTACTTGCAGGTTCTGTTTTTAGGTTTGCGCCTACACTTTCCACCAGTATCGGCTTTACACTATTATTGGCTCCGGGAGGAAGCCCAATGGGCCCCAGGCTTTTTTGTGTGAACAGAAAAGTGAGTAAGCTAATTGTCATTACAATACCAGCCAGGCCGAAAGCCAGGTGCCAGGAATATTCTTTCCCAATGGCGATACAAGCATAACCTCCAATCAGGGCGCCAATATTAATTCCCGAATAAAAAAGGGAAAAGCCGGCATCACGGCGAGGGTCGCCATCTTTGTACAAAGTACCTACCATTGTTGAAATGTTGGGCTTAAAGAAGCCCGTTCCAACAACGGTGAAACTAATTCCCAGAAAGAAAAATTGATGAGGGTCGTAAGCAAGGATTGCACTTCCGGCAATCATCAGGATACCGCCCCAAAAAAGGGATTTCCGAAAGCCGAGTATCTTATCGGCAAACAGCCCGCCAATAAATGTAAATGCATATACAAATGCCTGGGTAGCACCATATTGTAGGTTAGCCTGCTCTTCATTCATAAGCAGCTGGTTTACCATAAAGTAGGCCAGCATGCCCCGCATTCCGTAGAAGCAAAAGCGCTCCCACATTTCTGAGAAAAAAAGATACCAGAGTTGTTTAGGATATTTGCCTTCAAAGTTTTGAATATCCTCAAGGCTTAAAGCTGTTTCGCTATTGTTTTCTGCCATATATTTTCAGGCTATTAGCTAAATATAAATGATTTCAAGTGTGGATTTAAAATTTCTGCGTTAGGTATAATCTTTTTCGTGAAAATATTCTGAGTTTTCCAGGCTTAATCTTCATTGCGGGGAATTTTCCTCTGATTTTCTTTTACAGGTTTCCGTGGATCGTTAAAGATGTTGTCGTTTTGTGTTGGCGAGTTTTTCAACTGTAAATCCTCTACAAATTTCCAGCGCCCGTTTACGAGTTTAAAACCATCGTATGACATGTCTGGTCCCATAAGTTCCGGCTTGTCTTTCAAATTTGGGTCAGGCGAAGCCAAATGGTCAAATACAATGGTTCCATCTTTGGGAATATAATTTAAGATCATTGAGGCCTGTCGGTTGTATTCAAAGATAATTCGTTTTTTGCCCTGGTTTTCTTTGCCATCAAATACCGGCATGCCAAAATTGGCTTTATCATCCTTAAAGTACAGCACTTCTATAACCCTCTTTGTAGACTTCACATTGTTCCCTTTCCAGCCAAGTAAGATATAGTAAGGGGTACGCACATTATAGGTAACCGGAATAATCCGGTAGTATTGGGCGCCATACCATGCCTGGTGGGTAGTAGTGGTATCCTGGGGTTTTTTAATCGTGGCTGTATAGTCAACCAATGGATACATTTTCAATGCGGAGCTTCCTGGAGTACTCATTTGGATGGTACCATAATAGCGGTAGCTTCCATCGTTATTCATAATATGCCAGGAAAAGATGCGAAAACGCTTGTCGGGAGATACTTGTATAGAAATAGTTCTTAAGGAATCAAATCCAAAGTGAAAAGAGTTAGGAACCTTTAGAGCCTTGGTTAGTGTTTTAATCATGCTGAAGCTGGCATTGTAACGCTCGGCTTCATTCGGATTATTTATGGCTTCAAATCCGAGCATTTTCAGGGTATCCTGATATAAGTTCAGTTTTTTAATTTGAGGGCTAACAGTTTGGGCATGGGATATATATAAAGAGAAGATGATAAAAGAGAAGATACTGGCCGCTTTTTTAACCATAGCTTAGGGTTGGGTTTGAATAATTATAGCACTTGCACCGCCACCACCATTACAGATAGATGCAAGCCCGTGCTTTCCATTGTTGTGTTTTAAAACGTTAAGCAATGTTACCAAAATTCTAGCTCCCGAAGCTCCCAATGGGTGCCCTAATGAAACAGCCCCGCCGTAAATATTTGTTTTGTCGGGGTTCAGGTTCAGAATTTTTTGATTGGCTAAAGCTACAACAGAAAATGCTTCATTAATTTCAAAATAGTCAATATTATCAATCCCAAGGCCAGTCTTTTCCAATACGAGTTGTATTGATCTTGCTGGTGCGGTGGTAAATTTTTCTGGTTCTTGCTGAGCATCCGAAAAGCCTATGATTTTTGCAAGCGGTTTTAGCCCCAATTCTTTCATCTTTTGTTCGCTGATAAGCACAAGGGCAGCTGCACCATCGTTTAACGTAGAAGCATTGGCTGCGGTTACCGAGCCTCCGGCTTTAAAGACAGGCTTTAGTGAGGGAATTTTTTCGAAAGAAACATTGCCGGGCTCTTCATCGGCAGATACCCTTGTAATATCACCCTTTTTTCCGCTTATTTCCACAGGCACAATTTCGTCGCTTACTTTGCCTGTACTTTGGGCAGTTTGCGAGCGTTTGTACGATTCTATGGCAAATGCATCCTGTTCCTCGCGGCTAATGTTATAATCGCAGGCGCATAACTCGGCTGCTTCTCCCATGTGAAAGTTATTATATACATCCCATAAGCCATCTTTTAGCAGTCCATCTGTAACCTGGGCATGTCCCAGCCTATATCCATTCCTGGCTTTCTCGAGATAATAAGGCACATTACTCATGCTTTCCATCCCACCAGCTACTGCTATATCGATGTTTCCGGTGGTAATACTTTGTGCTGCGAGCATAACGGCTTTCATTCCCGAAGCACAAACTTTATTTATAGTAGTAGCCGGAATGTTGCCTAAGCCTGAAAATTTTGCAGCCTGGGTTGCCGGCGCCTGCCCCAGGTTGGCCTGCAAAACGTTGCCCATAAACAACTCTTGTACTAAATCTGGTTTGATATTTGCCTGGCTTATCGCTGCTTTTATAGCTATAGCTCCAAGTTGTGTAGCACTAAGCGGGGCCAGACTACCGCCAAAACTTCCAATAGGAGTGCGGACTGCTGATAGAATATAAACATCGTTCATAGCAAAGGTTTATTGGCATTTATTATAAAAGGATATATTAAAAACGATATACTAACATAAACAGTATATTTAGTATATTGATTCAGGCAGGCTTGAATTATCTAAAAATCTTATTTTTTAAAAGCCAGCGAATTGTTAAAACTTAATATTTTTGACAACATATTGATGCACTGTGGCTAAATTCAGAAGAAACTCTCACCTTATTCTTTATCGTAAATATTCGTCGGTATTAAAATATGTGTTAATGGTGCTTTGCGTAATCATTGTTACGCTAT
>CBIHNR010000261.1:0-6270 GCA_966211215.1 uncultured Pedobacter sp. | reverse complement strand
GAACACGGGCAGATTTTATATGCGAGCGCGAGTCGCGATCGGGAATGATCGTATCATTCGTTTTACGGCCGATCAAATCTTCTATCTGCTCCTCTGTCATGGCATTTATCTGGTTCCAATTGATCAAGAAACGCTGTGATAATACAAAAGAGCCTCCCAGATGTTCTATGTCTTCGCACCCGATAAGAGTATGCTTGGCAATTGAAATCGGATCTGAGGGATTATTTAGATTTTCTGAAAAGCGACATCCCAGAACTTTTCCATTATGCCCGTCTGCTTCATTGGATTTAGAAGCGGCGCTTTGCGCAAAATGATCTTTTGTGTCTTCCTTTAATTCGTCAAGAATGATAGAAAGCACTATTTCACAGGCCGTTTTGTCATTACTTTTAATGTGAAACCATATATCGCCTTCAGAGTCCTTAAAAACATTATTTGAATCTTTAAATATCTGGGAGATGTTAGGATCTTCCCCCGAAGGGTAAGCCAGTTTCATCCCTTTGGGAAGGCTCAGGCCATCATCTTTACAGATTCTACTCCAATTAGTAAAGGATATACCCAAAATAGCAGTGGTATTCTTGGAACCTAATGCCGGATCGGAATTTATACGAACACGTACTAATTCCATGAGCTTTGCCAGCTGGCCACGAGTAACCGCTTTATTGAGCCAAAACGTTGCAAATATTGCATGAGGAGAAGGATAAACAAGCCCTCGTTGACAGTGTTTCCACACTTCGTCAAAGCGTTCTTCGATATCAAGAAATTTCATAAAGTTTGACTGATTGTTTGTGTTAGATTTATATTGTTTAATTTAATTTAAAGACAATGATTAGCGTATATTTTAACTTCAAATATCAATTCGGCGCTATACGATAAAGCTGCAGATAGTTTAAAGAAATAAAGTTTAACGCCGCTGATGGTAAACGTATAAAGTTATACTTACAAAAGCAATAGGCTTTATAAATTAATTAAATCTAAACCAAGGTGGCTGTTAATCTATAGTTAATTACAACTAATTAACATTAAGATGTTTAAGATAGCGGCACCTTCTATACGATCTGAAAGGAAAGGTTTTATACAAAAAGAAGAATTTTTAAGCCATAAAAAAGAGTCGTAAAACTCACTGCACCAATCTATCTCATCTTTTTAGATTGTTATAGCTTAACTAAATAAAGAATGAACAGATTTAATCCTCAAATAAAGCGTTTGCAAGGAAAGGATGAGAAGAACCACGGCCTTTGTAAAATAGCCGGGATAGTAGCGGATACCGGCCCGAGCGGCTAAGACCGCGCTAAAATGCCTGCGGGAAGGTGTGTAGTATGAGCGTATAGCCCGACAATCAATGATTAAAGGTAGCCTCTTCCGCTTCTAATAAAAATAGCCTGAATTCTAATTATTAAATCTTTAATCCCCTTCCTTATCAAATCGACTTCTCTTCCTTCATAAATTCCCTTCTAATTCCCTCTATAATATCAATATAATGAAGTTCCTGTTTGTTCTGGGCATAGGTGCGAAGTGAGGCATATTGCACAACGCTTAAAATGGAAGCTCCGGATAATTCATAAGAGTCGGCGATACTGGTTAAATTTACTGACTCATGAATGCCCAGACTGGTTGGCATGGATTTTTCCCAGAGCATTTTACGCTCTTGCGCATTGGGTAAGGGAAAGTGGACTACTTCATGAAATCGTCTGATGAAGGCGTCATCAAGGTTGTTTTTAAAGTTACTTGCCAGGATTAATAGGCCGGAATAATCCTCAACTCGTTGCAGCAAATAGGAAACTTCCTGATTGGCATATTTGTCATGAGAACTTTGAACATTGGTGCGCTTGCCAAACAGCGCATCCGCCTCATCGAAGAATAAAATCCAGTTGCGACTTTCTGCTCGTCTAAAAACGTTTTCAAGATTTTTCTCGGTCTCTCCAATAAATTTGGATACGATCTGTGACAAGTCAACCCGGTACACGTCTTTATTGAACTGTTTACCCAGCAAGGCGGCTGTCAAGGTTTTTCCAGTACCCGGCGGGCCGTACAACAAAACTCTGTAGCCCGGCTTTATTTTCCGTTTCAGGTTCATATCTGTGGATAGCGTATGATGGTATTCCAGCCAGGTACTGATATGTTCGATTTGCTGATGGGTATGCGGATGCAGTACAAGGTCTGCCCAAGTCATTTCGGTGGAAATCTTCCGCGCAGGGAAATCCATTCCAAAGCGTGGTTCATAATCTTTGCCGAAAAGAACTTTGTCAATCCATTCCTGGGCAATAATAATCCGACCGCTCATTACGGGTTCCCCTTCCCTAACGGCTTCGAGCCACAAAACACTTTGCTTGTAAAAGGTGCTTTGTTCGCTGAAAATCTGCTGAATATCCATACGCTTTTCTAAATCATTTCCAGCGATGATAAACTGTGCAGTTTCGCCGGTTGGTAAAACGCCGCGGTGATTCGCTCCTTTAACACCTCCAAATTCGATAAATTCACCGCCTCCAGGTAAAGCTTCCTGAATAATGTCGCTGAAAAAACTGGGATTTATATGCGGAACCAGTGCTATTAAGAAAACGAGATATTCATCGTCGCTAAGCAGGAACTGATTTCTGAATTGATCCAGCGATGATTCGGATCGGGCTGTAACAATGCGTAGGTTTCGCGGAGGTTTGTTTTCCGGGTTGAAATACATTGTTAACCGCTCCCTGAGCAGGTCTTTGAGAAAAGCGAGTTCACTTTGTAAAAAGAATGCCATAGGATGATATGTTAATACGAAAATACTTTTTTTTAACACCTATAGGTGAATACTTTCACTTGCTGCTACGGTAAACAGCATACTTTCAAATTTGTAAAATAAACTATGAGCAGGTTATTGTGCCATTTGGATTGATTTGGCACTTATTAGGTGCTGCAAAATCTGGCCTAATAAACATAGACAGTACACTAAAATTCTCCGCTGTAAGCGCCATTGGCTTTATGGCCGTTAATTCAATCGGCCATGATCCCCCCGGCGGAAGGCTTAACGGCCTGAATGTATCATTCTTTTGAAAAGAATACCCGTTTAACTTTTTGAGACTGTCCATCGTATTCCAAACTCCACAGAATTTTACAATTTCATCTTTCGAGTACCCTTCAGCAGCTCTATAGAAACCAATAAGGTTTGAAACCAAGTCTTCCTCCGAAAACGATGAATCTCCAATAAAATCTGTCCAGGATTGAGCAGCTTCAAAAAAGATCGATTGAACCATGAAGGTAGTTAATGCAGCTTTTATCACCTCTGCTTCACTTAACGGTTTTTGCAGTGAAACTTTTGGCGTTACCTCTGTAAGTGTAATGCCTAGCGCAGAAGATTCCATAGCCGGAGTTTGAACGAATTCAGGTGCTGCATGGGGTATGAATTGAAGCACTACTCCCCTGTTTAATTTTCTTCCATCTCGACTTGCGTTGCTGGTAAAAAAATGATTCGATGGTATATTGATTGGAGTATGAATGAGCCATTGTTGTCCGGAAGCAGCCTTAGCCATTTCAATGAATACAGCAGAGGCCCTTGAATTCCTTAGTGATGTATTCTTTTCCTCAGATCCTACGCAATCTGTAAGGCCGCCAATTCTGAGATCAACTGGAACACCTTTTATAGCAGACACGTGCGTTGCCCACCAAGCGTGGGCTTTTAACATATCTTTAAATTTTGATGGATCAAAGCTTCCAACTTCAAATCCCCCCATGCGAATCTCTGTTGCACCCGATGCTGTGTCTATTATTTGTTGCACAGGTGCATCACCAGCTGAATCTTTTACTTCATTTCTTTCATAATTTTTTGGACACTGACCATCGATAACGAACTTCGGCAGCTCAGCAGATATCTTGCTTTGCAGTACATCCTCCCGCCTTTTAATTCGCTTCGATGCTTCCCGAATAATGCCAATTAAATTTCTAGCCAAGGCAGGATTGACGTGACCCCAATCAATCCATCCGCAATTAGTTGAGTAGGCATAGCGATTGTCAATTACACCACCAGAATCAGGAGTGCGTTGCAATTTCTCTTCCTCTCCTTTCTCAACTTCCATTCTGGAAATACTATTGTCTTGCTGAACGACATGCGTAAGTTCATGAGCCAGCAGATGTTTGCCATTGCTGGTTTCGGTATCGTACTGCCCTTTATTGAATACAATATGATTTTTATAAGTAAAGGCTCTGGCGTTTACAGAGGAAGCCAACTCGTTTGATGGGCTGTCGGTATGCACTTTTACATCGCTGAAATCGGCGGCGAATTTGGGCTCAAAGAAACTTCGGGTAGAGGTTGGCAAAGCCGTGCCTCCCTGCAATGATTTAATTTGCGACGAGGCCGCTTGAGAAACGGTATTCCCCGAAGCTACATTTTCTTTTTTCTGAACCATATCCTCTTTTTCACAAGACTCGCATTTTCTATTCACTGCAGCCTCCGGGCTTTTACCAGAAAAGAAAGAGTGCTCTCCCGAAAAGTCGAAGAAAGAGGAAGTTTGCTGCTTTCCGGAAGCCGGAGTGTTAGAGGGTCCTGGCTTTTTAGAGATGCGCCTGTAGATGTAACGTGCTTTACTCATGGTATTTAGAATTTAATGAGTTTACGAAATCAGCTGCTTTAGATAAAACTCCATTTGCTTCCGGCTTTCTTCATTATTCAGAAAAACAGCCAATTGCCATTCGTTGAAAAAATAATTCTCAAAGCCTTTGTCGAGGTAAGTTTCAATGTCTGTACTTAAAGGCTGAATAAAGCTTTCATCCCCTAAAAACACGAGATGCAATTCATCTTTTACCTCTCCGTCTTCATTTTTGAGACATACTGCTCCGTTTCCATTTAAAATATCAAAAGGAATATAATTAGCCAAGGATGCATAATCAGGCTCGCTTAAGTTGCGGTAAGGATCTATTGTTTCTTGAGTGCTCCTCTCTTTAAGATAGTCCACGAAAGTTAAAAAGTTTGAAATATTTAAACTGCCTTCTACCGCATCGAGGTTTCGATCGAGATATTTAATACTATTCTCGTCGGACACAAACCATAAAATGTCTACAAAATCTATTTGCTGATAATAGGCGAGTATAGTTGGCGCAACCCTAAAGTTATTTATATCATTCTTTAGGGATTCAGGTATCGATTCGCTATAAAAACGAAAATCGCTTTTTTTCAATCTTATCTTCCCTGAATCCTGTAAGGTTGAGATAAGCTTTTCCAGTTTTTTGTAGATAGAATTCATATAGCTACCTTTTAATAATTCATGAAAATGTGATTAAGAGAGAGAGCCGTTAATGCTCCTCCATAAGCTGACGTAAACGCACCTGCTGCCTTCCCTTTCTTACTCACATTATAAGCATCCACTACAGCGATCATATTGGCAACTGAATCTCCAAATGTTTGAGTCGGCATGCTTTGACGCACATCGACTATTAGTTCAAATACAGCTTTGGGAACTCCTTTGCCAGCATCCTGCGAAGCTTCGTGCAAACGGCTTGCCGTCGATTCATTGAAAGCTGGCATAGAAGTTTTGGTTACTGTTGGGGTATCCTGCGAGAACGGACGGCTGGCAATCACTTTCGATTTTTTGAAATTTCCTTTATCTCCACTTAGTTCACCAAACTCTGTATCAATTTTTTTAGGGAAGAAAACCAAATCAGGGAATGTTGGCTGCGCATCGTAATAGGTAACCTTTGCCTCAAAATAATATTGCTTGGAAGGATTGCCCATCACATCCTTCTTAGCCGTATTTTCTACCTCGGTTTTCATATTGTTATTAGTTTCTTTAGTGCCGCAAACCAGATTCCATGCTACGCCAGGCCCATGCAGATGGTGATTTAGTAAGTGTGCACCCACCCAGCTTGTACTTGGATTTGCAGAGGCAGGTATTTTGTCCCAGCCCAAAGGTTTTTCCTGTGGAGTAGAGCCTGCTGTATTTCCCGGAATCTTGGTTAGTGGGAATGCCTTAACTGTGCCCGGCCTTCCAAGAGATGTAAGGGTATGATCTACCTGCGTCTCAATATTGTTGCTACCTTCAGACTCCACACCAGCAATAATTAATTGTTCAAGGATTTTGTTCATCTTATCGTTAATTTTCTCTTTCAATTCCGTTCCCTCTTTGTCTGATTTATTGTCAACAGCTTCCGCATATTTCTTCAATGTTGGTTCCATGCCCTTCTTCAAAGAAAGAGCTTGGGATAAAGCCGCAAGCTTGGGCGCGTTTTCAGCGACTTTGGCAGGAGCATTTTTATTTTCGTCTTCAAGCTCTTTCTTTCTATCAGCAGCTAGCTGTTCCATTG
>CBIHNR010000260.1:0-6273 GCA_966211215.1 uncultured Pedobacter sp. | reverse complement strand
GGTTATTCTTATCATAAAGCACCAAGCGGTGCAAAAGAAAGCTATTTTAGCGTTATGCCATTTGGAAGGCTTTACAAATCCTTAGGTAGTGAGCAGTTTAAGATTTTTGGCCAGTTGGCAGTTCCTTTACAATTTGGGAATTTCGAAAACGCTGACGGAGACGATATAGGCGAATCCACAAGCATTGGAGTATCATTATCTCCCGGATTCTCATTTTTCCCAACCAAAAAATTCGGTATCGAGCTCAGCTTTACGGGTATAGAATTTAGTAATTATAAAGAGGAAGATAATGACGGGGATACAGTTGTTGATACCAATCACTTCTCCATCGGAGCAGACTTTTTCTCTCCCCAGTTAGGACTATTGTTTTATTTTTAAATCATAATTTCTCAAGTTATTATGCCAGCATCTAATAAATGCTGGCTTTTTTATTATTATAATTTCCATAAAATCAGATACTTTCACTATTGGTTAATTTTTTTGACATTTTTATGTTGTTTGATTCGATTCCTTAGAATAGTTTTGCGCCTCTATTAACCAAATTAATATCATGAAAAAAGTATTATTAATTGCTGCAATTGGCTTTGCTTCATTATCAGCTTCAGCGCAAACAGAAAAAGGTAAAACTAAATTTGGTATCGCTTTAGAAGCAGGTATTCCTACAGGTGATGCTGGAGATGTTTACAGCGTAGCTTTAGGTGGTTCTTTATTAGTGGAGCATCCAATTGCTTCATCTCTAAACCTTACAGGATCTGCAGGTTATACAAATTTTTCAGTAAAAGATGAATGGAAAGATTTTGGTGTTGAATCGGCAGGATTTATTCCTGTAAAAGCTGGTGCTAAATACTACTTCGCTAAAAACTTCTACGGCCAAGGTGAACTTGGTGCGGCTTTTGGTACGGAAAAAGGCTCGGAAACAGCTTTTGCATGGGCTCCTGGCTTAGGCCTATCTTATCCAGTGTCAGATAAAACAGATTTTGATGCAGGTGTACGTTACGAAAGCTGGTCAGCGAATGGCGGATCTATTGACCAGATTGCTTTCCGCGTAGCTTTAAAATTCTAAAACTTATAAAGCCAGATTTTGGCTCGTAATTTTATTTCTAAGAAAAATTCTTAGTAAGCCAATCAAAAAATCCAAATCCCCGTTAGTTAAATCTGGCGGGGTTTTTTATGAAAACCTGATTGCTTTTTTCAAGGCACGAAAACCCAGCTAAAATTTTTATAAGCCTTTGAGAACATTTAACCAGGCCGGTTTTTTGTTTAGGGTAATTTTTGTAAGTAATTTCGGCGGAATATTAATTATGCTTTCAATACTAAATAAAGAGATAAGCGGATTTCTCAGTTCGCTGGTGGCATATATCACCATCGGCGTTTTTCTACTGGTAATGGGCTTATTGCTTTGGGTATTTCCCGATTCAAGCATATTGGATTATGGTTATGCAGGTTTAGATAGCTTATTTAATACCGCTCCTTACGTGTTCATGTTCCTGATTCCGGCAATTACAATGCGTTCCCTGGCCGAGGAGAAAAAAGAGGGCACATTCGAGTTATTAGCAACCCGCCCCCTAACCGACTGGCAGATTGTTGGAGGAAAATACCTCGCTAGCCTTTTTTTAATTCTTTTTGCATTAGTACCCACCCTTATTTATTATATCACAATTTATCAGCTTGGTGCCTTGAAAGGGAATATCGATACTGGCGCAGTTATTGGTTCCTATATCGGGCTGTTCCTGCTAGGAGGCGCTTTTGCTGCTATTGGCATATTCTCTTCATCCATCACAAAAAATCAGATTATTGCTTTTACCATATCAGTTTTCCTCTGTTTTATAAGTTTTATAGGCTTCGATTCCATCAGCCAGATACTGTCGTTACAATCTATCGATACCTATATAACCGCTATTGGTATAAACCAGCATTATCAATCCATTAGCCGTGGTGTTTTAGATACCCGCGACCTTGTTTACTTTTTAAGTTTTATTGGGCTATTCCTGGTTATTACAAAAACTGTCGTGGGAGGAAGAAAATGGTAAGCAGAAAAAAACAGGACTTAAATTATCTGCTGGTTTTTATCGCCGCAATAGTTGCCATCAACATTGCATCATCTTTTTACTTCGCTCGTTTTGATTTTACTTCCGAAAAGCGATACACCTTATCTGCTATAAGCAAGAAGCAACTTGCCGGGCTAAAAGACAACCTGCAGGTAACAGTGTATTTAGAAGGAGATTTCCCCTCCGCATTTAAGCGATTGAGAAACAGTACCAGAGATATCTTGCTCGATTATAAAGCCTATTCCAACGGAAAATTAAGGTTCGATTTTGTAAATCCTTTGAGCGGAAGCCAGGAAAGCCAGCAGGCAATATACCAGGATCTGGTTTCAAAAGGGCTCGAACCTACCAATTTAAGCGTAAAAACCGAAGATGGGCTTACCCAGAAAATCGTATTTCCATCTGCCTTAATTACTTATCAGGGTAACCAGGTGCCGGTTAACTTATTTCAAAACCGCGAAGGGTTGCAGCCAGAAGAGGTTTTGAATAATTCCATCCAGAATTTAGAGTACGCCATAACTAGCGCCATTAAAAAAGTAACAAGCGGCGGCCGTCCGCGAGTTGGTTTTACAGAAGGGCATAATGAGTTGAGCGATTTACAGCTTAACGATGCTATAGGCTCGCTGCAATCGGGATATGAGGCTGGACGGGTGAACCTCCAATCTATAACAACAGATGGCCTGGATAAACTGAAAGTGCTGGTAGTGCCGAAACCGGATAAGCCTTTTACAGAAGCCGAAAAGTATAAAATAGACTACTTCCTGATGAAGGGAGGGCGTATCCTTTTTGCAATAGACAATGTAAATGCAGAACTGGATAGTTTACGTGGAATGGGAGAGGAGCTGGCTTTTGCCAAAAAGCTCAACCTTGATGATATGCTATTTACATACGGTGTAAGGATAAACTACAACCTTATCGCAGATATGAATTGTGCCCAGATTCCTTTAAACGTAGGCAATGTTGGCGGGCAGGCTCAACTGCAACTAGTGCCCTGGCTGTTTTACCCCATCTTTGTGCCGGTTGTCAAGCATCCCCTGGTGAAAAATCTGGATGGAATACGAAGCGAGTTTGCTAGCACTATTGATACTATAGCGGTAAAAAACGTTAAAAAGCAAATTATCCTGGCTTCGTCGCCATATAGCTCTATTTTGAATATTCCCAATATGATTTCGCTTTCTATGGCAGCCCGCGAACCCGATCCTCGTTCGTTTCATGGGAAACCTTTGCCGGTAGGCGTTTTATTGGAAGGGAATTTTAAATCCAATTTTCTAAATAGGCCAGTGCCCGAAGGGATTGAAAGAAACCTCTCCATTCCAGAGAAAAGCAAAGCTGCCAAGATCATTGTATTATCCGATGGGGATATTCTGAAAAATCAGGTAAGTGCCCAGGATAATTCGCCTTTCCCTTTGGGATACGACCGCTATACTCAGAAGCAATACGGCAATAAGAACCTGCTGTTAAATATTATCGACTATTTTACAGATGATTCCGGGATTATTGAATTACGTAATAAGGAAATAAAAATTCGCCTGCTGGATAAAGCCCGCATCCGGGAAGAAAAACTAATGTGGCAAATGGTAAATATCATTTTACCCCTGGCCCTGCTTGCCGTTTTCGCATTCGCAGGACACCTTTACAGGCGCAAAAAATTCGCTTGACCGCTAATTCCTGCTGTTGCAGAAACTCTTAGAATGCTTATCCACATTCTCTGCAATAATGTTAGGATTTAATTTTTCCGTATGATTTTGCTTTTTCTATTTTTGATGAGTTATATTGGCTTTTTGTTCCGATATAATTCCTCTTTAAAAGTTTTTAGATATTATTATATATGAGATTCATTGTTTCGACGTCAACCTTATTAAAGCAATTGCAAGCAGTAAACGGTGCGTCAAGTAGCAGTACGGTGTTGCCAATTCTGGAAAACTTTCTTTTCGAGATAAGGGATAGTATTTTAACTATTTCTGCAACCGACCTGCAAACCAGCATGACTACTAGTTTGCCAGTAGAGTCGAAAGAAGAAGGAAAGATTGCGGTGCCATCTAAAATCTTGCTCGAAACACTTAAAACCCTGCCAGACCAGCCCATCGCTTTTAATATCGATGATACCACCTTTGCTATCGAGATTAATGCCGGCGATGGAAAATATAAGCTGAGTGGCGAAAATGGCGATGATTTCCCAAAGATCCCGACGGTAGAAAATGCTTCAACCGTAAACCTGCCTGCTTCAGTTTTAGCTGAGGCAATCAATAAAACGATATTTGCAGTAAGTAATGACGAGCTTCGCCCGGCAATGACAGGTGTTTTTTGCCAGTTAACTCCCCAGCATTTAACATTTGTATCTACAGATGCCCATAAGCTGGTGCGCTACCGCCGCATGGACGCTAAATCAGAGTCTGCTGCATCCTTCATTCTGCCTAAAAAGGCATTAACGCTGCTGAAGTCTTCATTGCCGTCAGATGATGTAAACGTGGCTGTAGAGTACAATACAACAAGTGCGTTTTTCAGGTTTGGCAATATCAATCTTATCTGCCGTTTAATTGACGAAAGATATCCTGATTACGAAGCGGTAATCCCTCAAAACAACACCAACCAGTTAACATTGGACAGGGCTTTGTTTTTGAACTCGCTACGCCGCGTGGTGATCTTCGCAAACAAAACTACTCATCAGGTGCGTTTAAAAATTACAGGAAGCGAGCTGAACATATCCTCAGAAGACCTTGATTTTTCTAACGAAGCATATGAGCGGTTGAGCTGCCAGTACGAAGGGGAAGATATGGAGATAGGCTTCAACGCCCGTTTTCTTATTGAGATGTTAAATAACCTTAGCGGCGAAGAGGTTACTTTGGAAATGAGTACTCCAAACCGTGCAGGCTTATTAATACCTCAAACAAACGATGAGCGTGAAAATGTATTAATGCTGGTGATGCCTGTAATGCTTAACAGCTACGCATAAGTTTTTCAAATTTTTAATACTAAAAAGCATTTGGCGGGGTTGATATTTAACTACGGCAGATGCTTTTTTGCATCTTAAGGTATTTTAATCTTCGGAACTAATGAATAGACTATTTAAAGGAGCAAAGGCAGTGGTTTTAAGCGCTGCTATAGCCATAGGTTTTTTGAGCTCCTGCAAGGAAGATGATAATGCTGAACTGGTTACTAATCTTCGCCTTGTAAATACTTCAGAACATGCCGGCAATCTTAATTTGTTTGTTAATAACAACAAGGCTAATGCTGCGGCATTAACATATGGACAAGCTTCAGATTTTATACAACTTAAAGCGGGTAGGCCTGTAGTTGACATCCGCACTGATGGTTCAAATGATGTGTTGGCGAGAATTAATCAGGCGTTTGAATATGGTAAAAACTACACACTGTATGTTTTAAGCTCCGACACTACAATTAACTTCGTTTCGAGCGATGACTATACAACGGCGCCTGCGGTAGGTAAAGCAAAATTTCGTTTCTTGAATTTAAGTACTGCGGTGAGGGCGGTAGCTGCAAAGCTGGATGATACGGTTACTGTTACAGATAGCCTTCTTTCCGGAGCTGGAAGTAGTTACCAAATTGTAAATGCAGGCACTCACAGCCTAAAATTTAATTCAAAGTCTGGCGCTACACTCAGTTCTGAAAATAGTATAAACCTTGAGGCGGGTAAAGTATATAGCTTTTATTTCTCGGGCACTAATAATAATGGCTTAAAATTTGTAGTCCATTAGTAATTTCTATAAGTATTTTTGATTGGAAAGTCCAGCCTCATCATGGGCTGGACTTTTTAATTTTGGCAATGTAGCACACCATTGCTTTCCGTCGTTAAGATATTATCTTTAAAGCCAGAATATGATTTCAAAACTGCCAATAACTAAAAAAAATCGAGGATATTTTTTAGCGTTTATGACCCTTCTGGGTGCGCTTGTTTTCTCGTCCTGTAACAAGAATGACGATATTCAAACCACACAGCCAGCCACCGGTGCCATTAAATTCTTAAATGCGTTGCCGAAATATAGTTCTCTTGATTTCTATCTTGGAAATCAGCGGGCTACTAATCCGGCATTGTTGCTGGGGCAGAGCACGGGCTATTTTAATGTTTATACCGGTACAGGCGACGTTTATGCCGTTACGGGCGGAACCTTCCAGATTCTGGGAGGTACAACACTAAATATTGAGAGCGGGAAAAATTATTCAATTTTTTCTACCACCAAATCAACGACGGATAATGCAGACACTGTTC
>CBIHNR010000259.1:0-6319 GCA_966211215.1 uncultured Pedobacter sp. | reverse complement strand
CTAAAACAGTAACAGCAACCGGCATGGCACTGAGCGGAACAGCAGCAGGAAATTATACTTTAGCCGGTGTGTCTACAACAACTGCCAGCATCACCGCTAAAGAAGTATCAGGAAGCTTTACAGCAGATAACAAAGTGTACGATGGTACGGATGCAGCGATTATCTTAACCAGGACCGTAACGCCTTTGGCAACCGATAATGGCAAACTAAGCCTTACCGGCGGAAGCGCAAGCTTTGCCGATGCGAATGCAGGCACTTCTAAAACAGTAACAGCAACCGGCATGGCACTGAGCGGAACAGCAGCAGGGAATTATACCTTAACAGGCGTATCTACAACAACTGCAAACATTATTGCTAAAGAAGTATCAGGAAGCTTTACCGCAGATAATAAAGTGTATGATGGTACTAATGCTGCGACTATCTTAACAAGAACAGTAACACCTCTAGCAACCGACAACGGCAAACTAAGCCTTATCGGCGGAAGCGCAAGCTTTGCGGATGCGAATGCTGGAACTGCTAAAACAGTAACAGCAACCGGCATGGCATTGAGCGGGGCAGCAGCAGGGAATTATACCATAACCGGCGTGTCTACAACCACTGCTAACATCGCCGCCAAAGAAATTGCAGGAAGCTTTACAGCAGATAACAAAGTGTATGATGGCACTGATGCGGCTACCATTTTAACCAGAACCGTAACGCCTCTGGCAACCGATAACGGCAAACTAAGCCTTACCGGCGGAAACGCAAGCTTTGCCGATGCGAATACTGGAACTGCTAAAACAGTAACAGCCACCGGTGTGGCATTGAGCGGGGCTGCAGCAGGGAATTATACCTTAACCGGCGTGTCTACAACTACTGCTAGCATCGCCGCTAAAGAAATTGCAGGAAGCTTTACTGCAGATAACAAAGTGTACGACGGTACTGATGCGGCAACTATCTTAACCAGAACAGTAACGCCTCTGGCAACCGATAACGGAAAACTAAGCCTTACCGGCGGAAGCGCAAGCTTCGCCGACGCAAACGCAGGGACTGCAAAAACAATAACAGCAACAGGCATGGCATTGAGCGGAACGGCGGCAGGAAACTATACCTTAACAGGCGTAGCTACTACTACAGCCAACATCACTGCCAAAGAAATCGCAGGAAGCTTTACCGCAGATAACAAAGTTTACGATGGCACTGATGCGGCAACCATCTTAACAAGAACAGTAACACCTTTAGCAACCGATAACGGCAAACTAAGCCTTACCGGTGGAAGCGCAAGCTTTGCAGATGCCAATTCAGGGACTGCTAAAACAGTAACAGCAACAGGCATGGCATTGAGCGGAGCAGCAGCAGGGAATTATACCTTAACCGGCGTATCTACAACCACTGCAAACATTACCGCTAAAGAAGTATCAGGAAGCTTTACAGCAGATAACAAAGTGTATGATGGTACGGATGCAGCAACTATTCTAACCAGAACCGTAACGCCTCTGGCAACCGACAACGGAAAACTAAGCCTTACCGGCGGCAGCGCAAGCTTTGCCGATGCGAACGCAGGCACTTCTAAAACAGTAACAGCCACCGGCATGGCACTGAGTGGAACAGCAGCAGGGAATTATACCTTAACCGGCGTAGCCACAACCGCGGCCAACATCACCGCTAAAGAAATATCAGGAAGCTTTACAGCAGATAATAAGATTTACGATGGTACTGATATAGCTACTATTCTAACCAGAACCGTAACGCCTCTAGCAACCGACAACGGAAAACTAAGCCTTACTGGCGGAAGCGCAAGCTTTGCCGATGCAAATGCAGACACTACTAAAACAGTAACAGCAACCGGCATGGCATTGAGCGGGGCAGCAGCAGCAAACTATACCTTAACAGGCGTAGCCACAACTACTGCAAACATCACCGCTAAAGAAATATCAGGAAGCTTCACAGCGGACAACAAAGTGTATGATGGTACGGATGCAGCAACTATTTTAACCAGAACCGTAACGCCTCTTGCAACCGATAACGGAAAACTAAGCCTTACTGGCGGCATCGCAAGCTTTGCCGATGCAAATGCAGGAACTGCAAAAACAGTAACAGCAACCGGCATGGCATTGAGCGGAATTGCAGCTGGAAACTATACTTTAACAGGCGTGGCTACTACAACAGCCAGCATTAGTGCGAAGGCCTTAACCGCAACGGCGCAGCCCGTAACGAAAGTGTATGATAGTAACATCAATGCTGTTGTTAACTTCAATACCTTCACAGCAACAGATGGAAAAGTAGGTAACGATGATGTTGCCATCGAATATGGCACTGCTACTTATAGTGATAAGAATGTAGGAACAGCTAAAGCGATAACCATTTCAGGCCTGGCACTGAAGGGTACAGCTAAGAACAACTACAGTCTGAACCCTTTCAGCACCACTGGTGCAATTGTCGCTAAAGCACTTACAATTACAGCTGAGAATAAAGAGAAGTTCCAAGGCTTGGCACTTCCGGTTTTCACCGCTTTATATAGTGGCTTTGTAGACGGCGAAACAAGCGCAGTATTAACCACCCAGCCAAGTTTCTCCACAACAGCCAATGCAATGTCACCTCAGGGAACTTATCCGATAGTTGTTAGCGGGGCAACGGCTGCAAACTATACCATTACTCATGTAGATGGCGTATTAACCGTTAAGCCGGGCTATCCAACCAGCATCAGCCTTGCTGCCACAACCTTATATGAGAATGCACCTGTAAGTTCATTAGCGGGAACATTAAGCTCTACGAGCGACGATCCTTCGGCTACCTTTACCTACACTTTAGTGAGCGGAGCCGGCGATGCCGATAATACGCTGTTCAAAATCTCAGGAAACCAGCTTCAGTCGAATGCTATACTAAACTTTGAAGGCAAGTCAAGCTATAGTGTGCTGGTTCGCTCAACCACGCAACATGGTTTAAGCCTGGATAAGCAGTTTACGATTAGCCTGAATAACGTAAATGAACAACCAACATTAGATAATATCGCCACGCAGACTATCTGCTACACTCCAGCGAGGCAAATACTTGCTTTAAGCGGAATTTCTGCTGGCGAGGATGCTGGCCAAACCACAACTGTTTCTGTAAGCAGCACTAACAACAGCCTGTTTAAAACCTTAACCATAACCCAGGCAAATAACGGAGCAGCTCAGCTACGTTATGAGCTGGCAGAGGGGGCGGCTGGCAATGCTGTGGTAAACGTGATGGTAATGGATAATGGCGGAACAGCGAATGGTGGTGTAAATATGATTCTGAAAAGTTTCGTGCTTACCGTAAATGCGTTGCCAGTTCCAGGCATAGCCACAAATAAAGGAGTAACCAGCATTTCAAAAGGAGATGTGCTTGTACTGAAAGCAGATGGTGGAACTCAATATGAGTGGCTTAATGCGAACGGAATCCTGAGCGGACAAAATAGCCAGAACTTAACCATTCGCCCGGATGCAACAACAACTTACCGTGTAATTGTAACCAATGCAAACGGCTGTAGCGAAAGTAAAGAAATCACCATTGAAGTAAAAGAAGACTACGTTATGCTTAACGGAAGCAACCTTATTTCTCCCAATGGAGATGGTGTGAATGATGTTTTGAAGATCGATAACCTGGACATGTATCCAAATAACGAGGTGAAGATCTTTGATAGGGCAGGAAGGCTACTTTACTCCAAGAAAAATTACTCAAAGGATGGCGAGTGGACAGCAACCGTTAATGGTGCGCCACTGGCTGAAGACACCTACTATTACGTAGTAGATTTTGGGCCAGGCAAGCCTAAATATAAAGGGTTTGTAACCATCATCAGGAATTAATTGGAAGTAAAAAGGGTGTATGTTTTTTGTTATCAGCTATTTATTAAACGCCGATACCTTAAACCTCAAAAACGACATAACATGAAAACACAAGCATTCGCACAAAATATAAAGACAATAATCCGCAGAACAGGTATAGCCATTTTTCTGCTCTCTTTAGCCACTAATGGAGTAAAAGCTCAACTGCATCCACTGGGTGGAATTTATTTTCAGAACCGTTATCTGATTAATCCGGCGATGGCTGGGACAGAGCCTGGTTGGTTCAGCAACCTGGGAGTTCGCCGCCAATGGTCGAGTATACCAGGTTCTCCAAAAACGCAGTCATTAAGTTTAGAGTACGGATCTGGTAAAAAATCGGGGGTAGGCCTAAACTTCTATAATGAAGAAGCAGGCTTGCAAAAAAGAACTCGGGTAATGGGTACGTATTCTTATCACTTACCACTTAACGATAATGGTAAAAAGTTAAGCTTTGGAGTATCGGTAGGCTTTAGTGATGACCGCCTTATGCACGAGCGAATGAGCTCTAATACTAATCAGGCTGACGGATCGATAGGCGCATACCAGGATCGGGAAACATATTTCGATGGCGATTTCGGAGCAGCATTCCAGAGCAATAAATTGAATATGGAATTGGCAATCCCTAATTTGAAATCTTTTTTTCAGCAAGATCAGCAGGAAGGTGAGGTTGTTGACCAGTCGAGATTCTTTACGGCTGTTAGCTATAAACTGTTTTTTCCTAATTCACTGGATGGTATGGGCCTGGAACCCAAAGTATGCTACCGCCAAATTAAGAACTACAAAGACATTGTTGACTTAGGAGCTAACATAACCCTTGCAGAAAACAAAGTAAATGTGATGGCAATGTACCATAGTTCCAGAAATGCTACCATCGGGATGGGAGTGAAATACCAGAATTACATGGTTATAAGCGGGATTTTTACCAGTGGAACAGCAGCTATTCGTGAATACGCTAATGGTAATTTTGAATTGAATCTACGCGTTAATATCGCCGAAGTGGTTAAACCCAAAAAGTAGCAATAGTCACTTCAATTGATACAAAAGGCTTTTTCGTCTGCGAAAAAGCCTTTTGTTTTTTCCGAAGCCAATAAAGTCGTATAGCTGCATTGCACATCCCACCGAACAAATCCAATTAAAAGCCGTTTTATCTATCTATACCTAAAGTTCATGATATGAAATTGGAAAAATTCTCCTTCGGCATGGGCGATCGTTTTGCACATCAGGGTGAAGCACAGTTAAAGGCCGTTTTAAAGGCTAAAGAACAGGGTGTTGATATTACCCCTGTTTGGAACAAATCAAACAGGGAACACAAAGCAATTAAAACCTATCCCGAAGCATTGCGAGCTGAGGCGGATGCTGCGGTAAAAGCTCTGGGTTGGACTGATCCATATCATGTAGATGCCGACCATATCACCTTAGCTACGGTAGATGGCTTTATTGAAAGTTCGGATTTTTTTACGCTGGATGTTGCCGATTACATAGGCAAAGCAGCGCCCGAAAGCGAAATAAATGCATTTATAGCCCGGCATAAAAAATATACAGGAAACCTTTCAATTCCGGGCATTGATGAACAATTCGAAATAACCGAAGACATGCTTCGTGATATTGCCAGTAAATTTTTGTTTGCTGCTATCGAAGCAGGAAAACTATATAAGCATATTGCCGCTACTAAGGGTGAAGATAATTTTATCGCGGAGGTTTCCATGGATGAAGTAAACGATCCGCAAACACCGGTAGAGTTATTTTTTATTTTAAGTGCGCTTGCTGATAATGAAATAAAAGCACAAACCATTGCTCCTAAATTTACCGGCAGATTTAATAAAGGCGTTGATTATGTTGGGGATTTGCAGCAATTCGCAAAAGAATTTGAAGAAGATATTCTGGTAATAAAATATGCTATAAAAGAGTTTGGCCTGCCTGAAAACTTAAAGCTTAGTGTACACTCTGGAAGCGATAAGTTTTCGCTTTATCGGCCAATAAGGGAGTTGATAAAAAAGCATAATGTTGGAATCCATCTAAAAACGGCAGGGACAACCTGGCTGGAAGAAATGATTGGCCTTGCCGAGGCTGGCAATGAGGCCCTGGAACTGGCCAAAGAAATTTATGCCATTGCCTTAGGCCGTTTTGATGAACTTTGCGGGCCCTATGCAACTGTTATTGATATAAATGAAAGTAAACTGCCAGGTGTAGCAGAAGTAAAGGAATGGAGCGGTGAAAAATTTGCCAATACGCTTCGCCACAACGAGCAACACCCTGACTTTAATCCAAACTTCAGGCAGTTACTGCACGTGGCATATAAAGTTGCAGGAGAAAATAGTGAGCGCTATTACGTTGCACTAAAGAAGTACAGTGATATTGTTGCCGTCCATGTAACTCAAAACCTGTATGACAGACACATTGTACCTCTATTTTTGGGCTAAGAAACTAGAGGTCCGGTATTAGCAGAAGCAAGGCTATAAATTCAAAAACCGTCTTTTTATCTGAAAAAAGACGGT
>CBIHNR010000258.1:0-6370 GCA_966211215.1 uncultured Pedobacter sp. | reverse complement strand
GGCGCTTTGTCAGGCTGAGGGCCTCGAAGCCTTAAGCTATCAGCCCTGAATTCCGTTCCCCCAAGCAAAGCCTTCGACGGAGCTCAACTAACTTCCTCAATGCCCATTTGCTTAGATATGCCAGTAACTTCCTGGAAAGCAGCATCAACGCCTTTAAATGAAAGTTCGAAGTAAAAACAACCGGGTAATTAATTCTATCCATTAGTAATCACCATATTTTCGTGTGCAATTTCTATCGTATCTATTGCAACCTCATTTCCATCTGATTTTAGGTCTGTGCTTGTAATTTTTGTAGGCCATGCATTGTCGAGCCGCCATTGCATGGTTACGATTCCACTTTCGTCCAGCAGCCTGATGATGATTGTTTCGCGGCTAATGGTGTTCATTTTCAATTGGTTATGCCAGCTCCAAAAAGTATTATCATTGACAAATACACCTCTTTTCATGGTTATATTACCATACTTTACCAATCCAGGCATCTTCTCGGTGGCAAAAACCGGGCTGTTGCTTTTTCGGTATTCAATAATTTGGCTTTCTGACTCAAGTCCTGAAATTTCCTGAAAAGCTATGTTCCTTAATTGTGTTCCGAGATCTACTTCAAACCTGAACTTTGGCATTGGCCAGGCGGTATTCTCTTCGCCAGCGTCAACTATAATCATATTATTATTAAATTTTTGTTAAATATTAAGATCCAGCCATTTGCTGTTCAATGGTAATTACCATGAATTCAGCAGGATGTACTATGGCTAGCATTATTGTTACGCGCATCAAGCCGCTTAATACATCATCGGCAGTCATGGTGCTACCGAGGCCGCAGCTAACCGAAAAAGCATCTGCAATAGTAGCTCCCTGCAATCCCCCTTGTTTCCAAACCTCAGTTAAAAAGCTGCTTATCATGGCTTTTACAGCTTCCCAGGTATTTTTGGTATTAGGTGAGAAAACGTAAGCACTTGCTGCCTGCTTACATGATTGCTCTATAAAAATCATCGTACGCCTTACCGGCAGATACCTCCAGTCCGGGCTGTTTCCGTCAAGAGTTCGTGCACCCCAAACCAGGATACCCATTCCATTAAAAAAGCGAATGGCATTAACTGATTTGCCGCTAAGTGCATCTACATTTAAACTTGCCTGTTGGGTGTCAGTTAGCCGTATGGGTAGCGAAACTGTACCTATAATAGACGTATTTGCCGGAGCTTGCCAAACGCCTGTCTCACCGTCTGTGGTTGCCATTACTCCAGCCATGCCGGCACTAGGAGGAAGTAAATTTGCCTGTGCCAGAATATGTTGCATAATTATGCTATAAGTTTTGCTTGCTGTAAGTAAGGCACTGTTATTTTGGCTTACTGTTAGGCCTGATTCAGGATTTTGAATATTGCCTATAATGGCTTGCACTGAAGAGTCGAGCTGGGATGGAGGGTTTAACAATTGCGCCAGTTGACTCACATCACCGCCAAACAGATTGGTATAGTCGAGGTCCTGGCCTTGCGTGATTGTAGTTTCAATAAACGGATAGTATGCGGTGCCATAATTCAATCCCATGTTACCCGTGCTATTCCTGAAAGTGGAAATATCATCCATATAGGTATTGGGATCGGGATCATTGCCGCCAATAATATCAAACACACTGATCGCGGTTTGCATCTCGGTACATTGCTGCAACATTGCCTGCATTAAGCTGGCATTATCTGCTACCGAAAGCAGAGTAGCTTCCGGACAAATGTACATAGTAGGCTCCGGCTCCTTTTTCAATTCTTCCAGGCCTCTGAGTAAATCGGCTAATATTACATTGGGATTTACAATCTGGGCTCTAGGCAATGCTGGCTTATTGGATGGCTCCCCATAACTGCCTACCGAAACGATGTAAGCATCGCCACCTCCATTCATGTAAAAAAGCTGAATACTATTATACAGGTAATAAATAGTGGATGGATCGGGACAGATAGCATAAGACGTATTACCGAGTTGAATGCAATTTCCTTTTGAAGCACTGTTTTGCGGGGAAAGGTAATATTGCGGACTATACTGTTTTAACGGGCTAGGAGAAGGCTTTTGGCCTGGATAGCAGTAAACGGCCTGAAAGTCGGCAAATGAGGTTATTTTTAGAGGAACATTGGTGTATGAATGTCCTTGATAGGTAGCCTGAGGCGTATACCCGATAAAGGCAGGAACCGCGGTAGGTACTGGCTGTATCGAATTGGGAAAAGCATTGATTTCATTAATGTATACACCCGGAGTTTTGATGTTGGAGCCGATCATGAGTTGGTTGTTAGCAGGGATGAAGCTAATAATTTTACTTAAAGTAGAAAAGGAGAATAGGAAAAGGCGAGAAAGTAACGGCCTTATGGCAACATATTTTGAGGGTTTGCCCTAGCCATCTTAATACATTCAGAAAATAAACTAGTGTCGCAAGATCCCAGTTTCCAGACAGTATAGTAGCATAATTCCGCTACCAAACAAGCCTGAAAGGCTTAACTCTAAGGAACCTCGGGTGCAACCCGTGGTTATGAGCAATCAATAATCAAAACAAAAGTTCCTTGCCACTCCGTAGTGTCTTCTGTACAAAAGGACAAAATGGAGAAAGATGAACTGCTATTGGAAAATATTCATCGCAAGTTTCGCAGTAGGCAATCCCTGTTGTAAGATTCACCTGTTTCTTAAAAAGAGAGAAGAGCATTTATTACACAGGAGTTTCATCAGATATCAAAGATTCTATCGTAGGAATTCGATTGTTTTAACCAACGAATCAGGAAATAAGCAACATCTCGTAATGGGAAGTACCTGGAAGTGTTTATTTACACTCCCAATGCTTACTTTTCTTCCTTCATCAAACGTGCTATTTCACGCGCATTAGCATCAAGGCTTATGGCTAAGGAATCTATGATCTTCATTTGTTCGTTTTTACTTCTATTTTGGCTTAACTTTTTCTTAGCCTGCAAATCGGAAACAATAATTTCAAACGCAACGATTCCATTAAGTAGCTTCAGTTTATACTCCTCCGGTAGTTCATCCCATTGTAGCTTATAGGCTTGCTCATAAGTATTTATAGTTGCTTCAAGCACCTTAAAAATCTCCTCCGTTTCACTGATAATCTTGCCTTGCCCATAGGCATGTACAGAAACATAATTCCAGGTAGGAACATTTAACCGGCTATCATAATTTGCAGGGGAGATGTAAGCATGAGGTTCGCTGAAAATTGTAAGAATATTTTCTCTTTCAATATCTTCCCATTGCATATTTGCTTTGGCAAAATGCGAGGTTAGCACAATTTTGTCCTGCCTGTTACTAATGATAAATGGTAAGTGTGTTGCTGTGGGAAAATTGTCTTTAGCCGTAATAACTGTAGCAAAACTGAATTGCTTCATAAAAGCAACAATCTCATTGACATCGGTAACAAGGTTGTTTTTGGGTATGTACATTAATAATACTTAGATAGTCCATAAAACTAACCAATAACACGGATTAATTTTCTCATTTTTTAGTGCTTGTGCTTTGATTAAGTATTAGTTCAGTATCGGTTGAATACATCAAAAGACATTCTCAAGTTAACAGCTATGCCTCGAGGAGAGGGGAAAACAAAACCTTATTTTTAGATACTTAACAAATTGTTATCATCGAACAGGTTAGTATGGAACAAGAGGGGATGCAATTGTTGATCTGGCGGGAGAAAAGCTTAAATCGTCCTGAGTAGCTGAAAGATAAAAAGATCCGGGTTGTTTTCCCGGATCTTTTTACACTTTGAATGGCTTCCTAACTAAATACGCAAGCATGTTTTTTGCAGAACGATAGTATCTATCCATTGCTGCTGCTTTTCTACGCTAAAGTGCCGTGCCGGTGTTTCCAGCTTACATATACGGATACCTTTCTGCCTGCAATGGTTTGCAATCAAATTTAGCTGTGCCTTTATATTCGGAATTCCATTAAAAGTTTTCCTTGTAAAATAAACCGCTTTTAAATGGGGCAAAGTATCTACCAGGGAGATAATATCATTCCAACGCAGCACATGGCTATCTACAAAAGCATCGTCAGTGTTTTCTTCTTCGCCTTCCGGAACCTCCAGCATATCAATTAGATCAGCAAAGCCAATCTTTTGCTTATGCATAAATTGCTGTTTCTGTACTAAAGCAGATTCTTTTAAAGATGGATATTTCCAGCATATAGGCAACAGGTGCCATAAAAAATTTCTCGGCCTTCCGTAAAAGAAATCCGTGCCTTCTTCCACCTCAGGCACGAAAGTGCCCAAAATAAGAATTTGCGTATCTGCATCAGGTAAAATGCTTTTGAATTTATGTGAAACTTGTTGCATAAATAATTAAACTCTTAACATCTCAATAAAGCATCAAATTTAAATCCTTAAAACCCAAAATACTTAACATGAAAGGAGATGTTTAATAATAATCGGGGTTTGTATTACAGGAATCGACCTTATTTAGAGGCTTTGGTTAAAAAAACGGCTATTGATAAGAAACTTCAATTAAGATTTAATTGTGTTAAATTGCAGGTTATGAAAATTGCTATAGCTTCACCGCCAATACCAAATTCAATTAATGACGGTATTATAAATCTCCAAAAGCTGGCTAAAGAAGCTGCACAACGAGGCGCCGAAATTATTTGCTTTCCGGAATCCTATTTACCAGGTTATCCAGGGATGCCATATCCCGAAGAAGACCGAAGTCCGGCGGCATTACAAGCAGGGCTGAAACAAGCTTGTTTGATTGCTACGGAAAACGACATTGCTTTGATTTTACCCATGGACTGGTACCATCATGGTAAGCTACAGAATGTGGCATTTGTGATATCCGAACAAGGAGCGGTATTGGGATTTCAAAGTAAGAACCAACTGGACCCTTCAGAGGACTCTATATGGGAGCCGGGAATAGAGCGCCAAATTTTTGAGGTTAAGGGCCTTAAGTTTGGTATATCGATCTGCCATGAAGGCTTCAGATACCCGGAAACGGTGAGATGGGCGGCACAAAGGGGAGCGCACATAGTGTTTCATCCCCATTTCACAGGAAGTGATACCGAAGGTAAAGAACTTAGTGAATGGGGCAGCAAGGAAAATCCTTATTATGAAAAAGCGATGATGGTGAGGGCCTTAGAGAATACTATTTATTTTGCCAGTTCTAACTATGCTTCACGCTTCGCGGAGTCGGCTAGTGCCATTATTGCACCAGATGGAAGCTGCATTGTGAATGAAGCTTATGGAAGGGTTGGGGTAATTATTGCAGATATTAACCCTGGATTGGCTACCGGCTATCTCGCCAGCAGGCTAAAAAATCATCTGTATAATTCTTAAGAGAAAGGATGTGGTTTGTGTACGGCGAAAGGGAGCAGAACATTGCCCTCCAGCACCGTCATTTCGAATCCCTTTATGGGTGAGAAATCTCCCGATACTAGCAATTTCAGTACTTCGCTGCGCGGGATTGTTAGGGCATTTCGAACACGGATTTCCCGTCCTTTTCATGCCAGACAAAGACGAGTAAGGGCAGGGGCAGAACATTGATCCTAATCACCGTTATTTTGAATAAGGAAGCTTTTTGCAAAGCAAAATATAGGAATGAGCATATTGTTGATTTTGTGTTGATGTGGGTATTAAATTGTGAGAACTAGTATAAAGAATCGGGCTTGAGAGCTAAATAGAAAGCTCTTTTTTATAAAGAATCATATTTAATGATGTCCAGGTTTTTCCATTTACTTCTATCTGTGATGCAGTACCCTCATTAATTCTAAAGCCAATCTTTTCGTAGCATTTAATAGCGGCAATATTCCAGTCATACACGTTCAGGTCAACCTTATCAAAGCTTGTTTCATTAAATACAATATTCAGCATTGCTGCTACTATTTGCCTTCCCAGGCCTTTGCCTCTAAACCTTTGGTTTCCAATCAGTATTCTTGACAGCCTTGGAATCTCGCTCTGGAAATTAAGCTCGCAGTGGCCTATCGTCTCAGCTGTGGCCTGGTAACACACTTTAAAAGGCCTTCTATCTGTTCGTTCTTTATATTTTTGCAGCTGTTGGTTAGTTAAGGGAAATGTAAAAAATGGCCCGGCAAATTGAATCAATTCTTCTTCGTTGTTAACCCAGGATATAAGCCTTTCAAAATCTTCGTTCAAAAATGGCTGTAATTCAATCATGATTGTCAGGTTTTGTGTGGTGTAAGATAGGAGTATTAGCGCAACCGCTTTAATCCATTTAAAATAAAATATGAGACATCCGTTTGACATTTCAAGTAAGGAACGAAATGCCATCTTTGTAGTTTATTGATTTTGAGTGAATATTAAAGCATTGTGAAGGGTATCCATTGCCGTCTGCTTTAGCTCAATGTCATTTAGTTAAGGATTTCGAGGTGCGCCGTAGGTGCAAAATGTCGGTAG
>CBIHNR010000257.1:0-6464 GCA_966211215.1 uncultured Pedobacter sp. | reverse complement strand
ATATCCTAGCAAAAATTAATTTTTGAAATGATCGATAATTAAGTTCGCTAATTCAACACCGATACGCTCCTGAGCTTCATTTGTTGCAGCACCTATGTGTGGAGTTAACGAAATCTTTGGGTGTGTTAACAAGTCCTGACGAGGAGTCGGCTCGTTATCAAATACATCTAGGCCAGCGAACGCCACTTTTCCTGAATTAAGCGCTTCAATTAATGCATCCTCGTCGATGGTACCACCACGAGAGCAGTTAACGATACCTACTCCCTTTTTCACTTTCTCAAACTCCTCTTTGCCTAGAACTGGTTTCTCAGTAAAAGGAATGTGTAAACTAATGAAATCAGATTCAGCAATTAGCTCGTCAAGGGTAACTTTCTTTACAGGAACCTTTACTGTTACTCCACCAGCAAGAACCAATTCTAAATCAGCAGGAACATCGAATAAATCGAATGCTAAAACCTCCATTCCAAGGCCTAGAGCAATTTTAGCGGTTTCCCTGCCAATACGGCCAAAACCAATGATACCAATTTTCTTTCCCTTAAGCTCGATGCCTTTTGCATATGCTTTTTTAAGGTCGTTGAATTTAGAACCACCTTCAACCGGCATTTTACGGTTAGCATCGTGTAAGAAACGGATTCCCGTAAATAAATGAGCGAATACTAATTCGGCAACCGAAGGCGAAGAAGCAGCTGGCGTATTAACCACCGCCAAACCCTTACCTTTAGCGTACTCCACATCAATATTATCCATACCTACGCCACCACGGCCAATTAACTTAAGGTTTGGAACTGCATCTATAAGGTCCTTGCGAACCTTCGTAGCACTACGAACAGTTATTGCATCGTAGTTTTTAAGTGCCTCAGGCAGTTGGTCCTGAGGGATATTTTGTGTATCAACAGTAAAGCCAGCAGCTTCAAGCAATTGCTTTCCTACTGCATCAATACCATCATTAGCAAGAATCTTAATCATTTGATTTATACGTTATTACGTTAATTTTATACCTAAAGCAATTATTTATGTTTTTCAGCAAACTCCTGCATTGTTTCTACCAGAGCATGAATAGAAGTAATTGGTAATGCATTGTAAATTGAAGCACGGAAACCACCTACACTACGGTGCCCTTTAATGCCCACCATACCACGTTCTTCAGCAAATTTAAGGAATGGTTTTTCCAACTCAGGGTTTTCCATTACGAAGCAAACGTTCATGCGTGAGCGGTCTTCAACGGCACAAGTGCCTTTAAATAATGGGTTACGGTCGATTTCTTCGTATAGTGCCTCTGCTTTTGCAATGTTCTCTTTTTCGATTTGAGCAATTCCACCTTTAGATTTTAACCATCTAAGGTTTAACATTGAAGTGAAGATTGAAAATACCGGAGGAGTATTATAAAGGGATTTGTTATCCGCTTGAATTTTGTAATCAAGCATAGAAGGAAGTTTTCTACCTGATTTACCAAATAATTCGTCTTTGATGATAACTAAAGTAACACCTGCAGGACCCATATTTTTCTGAGCGCCAGCGTAGATTAATCCAAAATCTGCCACATTAATCGGACGACTGAAAATGTCTGAAGACATATCGCTCACCAGAGGAACCGGAGATGAAGGGATTTGATGCAACTCAGTACCAAAGATGGTATTGTTTGTGGTTACATGGAAATAAGCTGCATCAGCAGGAATGGTGTAATCTTTAGGGATATAGGTGTAGTTTGACTCTTTTGAAGATGCCACTACATTTACATTACCAAACAATTTAGCTTCTTTCAATGCTTTGTTTGCCCATGCGCCCGAATCAAGATAAGCTGCAGTTTGCCCTTCTCCCAATAAATTCATTGGTACCATAGAGAACTGTAAGCTTGCTCCTCCCTGAAGGAATAAGATTGAATATCCATCAGGAACATTCAGTAATTCTTTTACCAGGCGGGTTGCCTCTTCTACTACTGCCTCAAACTCTGGCGCTCTGTGCGATATTTCTAAAATTGATAAGCCAGTGTCGTTAAAATTTAGAACAGCTTGAGAAGCCTGTTTAAATACTTCCTGAGGTAGAATACAAGGGCCTGCGCCGAAATTAAATTTCATTGTTAAGTATGTTTTATTGTGGTGTCAAATTTAGAAGATTTATATCTTTTTCTTTACCTATTTTTAAATTTTGCAATAATCTTGAAATTTAACTGACGTGATGTTAAATAATTGGGTATTGCGAACTGGTTATTATTTACATCTTTAATCCATAAATAGGATACGGTATTATTGATATTCAGAAGGTTAAATACTTCTGCATAAGCCTGTAACGATTCCAGATATTTTTTTAAGAATATTAGCCTCTTGCCGCTGCCTCCTTCCAGAAAGTTCTTTGAGAAGCCGATGTCTGCCCTTCTATAGGAGGGAATTTTAAAAACATCCGCGTATCGCTGCGTTTTTGGAGGGCCAACTGGCAAAGCGGCTCCATAAAGAAGCGTAAGATGCACCTTATAAGTTGGACTGTTAAATAACTTATCCTGAAAGAAAGCGGAAAAGTTTATACGTTGGTCTGTAGGCCTTTTTAAATAGCCTGGCTCAACCCGTTCTGAATTGCCATTAGTATCCTTTTTAAAGTAGTAATCACCCTCAATGTCTTCTGCTGTTTTCATAATTGAAAGCCTGAACATTGACTCCAAGCCTTCAACAAACTCGCCACTTAAACTAAAATCAGCACCTGCGGCATAGCCTTCAGCTTGTTGCCCTGCAAAATACCTGATCCGCAAGTTCTCAATTTTATATGGAATGAGGTTATTTAGTTTCTTGAAATATAATTCTGATGAGAATCTCAACCTGGAACCGAGTCCTGAAAAAGAATAATCTGCACCAGCCAGGAAATGTAAAGATTTTTGCGCCTTAACACTCGGATTTAGGTTTCCCGAAAAATCGCGAAGCTCTCTATAAAATGGAGGCTGGTTGTACACACCAGCGGAAACCCTCCAGGCAATGTTACGGTTGTCGGGCTTATAAACTGTGCTTATACGAGGGCTGAAAAATAATTCGCCAGTATAGGAATTATAGTTGCCCCTTAGCCCCGCCGAAAAATTAATGCTTGATGACAATCTGTAGGTATTCTGAACGAAGCCGCTTAAACGCTGAGTTGAGGTTCTGTTATTTGAATAAACTACATCAGATAACAGTAAAGGCCCATTGCTATTATAGGGTAAAGTATACCCAGCAGAATCGGTAAAGTAGTATTCGTTTAATTTGTCCTTAATTTCATCATACTGAAACCGAGATCCCATTTCCCAGAATGAACGGCCCTTTTGATAGTAAGCCCTGAGTTCTGTGCTATAAATTCGTGCCTTCAGCAAGTTTCGGGCGTACCCATAATCTACGCCAAATCCCCTGCCTGCCCTTACTTTGCCAAAGTCTGCAACGCTCTCATCGGTTTCAAGCTCATCAAATACATACTGCCCCTCCACATCAAAATTTTCTTGTTCCTGTATATCGAAAACGGAATTTATCCATTTAAAAAAAGTAGAAGTGGCTGGCTTATAAATGAAAGTAAGCGCTCCTGCAAAAGATTCATATTTGTCTCTTTCCTGGCCTTCATAATCAACTTTTAACTTGTATTGTTCACTTATGGTTCCAAATGTGGTTTCACGGCTTTCGGGAATTAGGTCAAACCGGGATAAATTATAATCGGCAAAGACGGCCAGATCCAACTTTTTGCTTAGCTGGCTTAAATGGTATAATTGTATATCGTAAAACTTTGGCTGGTAACTTCCGGTAACGGGTTGAGTTTTTAGTATACTCTGGTTAGTTTTCTCCCTTATTCCGAATAATGTATAGCCTTTTCTAAAAGGCAATTTCGCAGTTCCTGACCACCCCAGGAGCCCTCCGGAAAGTATCACTTGCTGGCTGTCAGGCCTGATATATTTTACATCTAAAACGGATGATAACTTATCGCCATATCGTGACTCAAAGCCGCCTGCCGAAAAATTTGCCTGGCCTACTAGCTCTGGATTGATAAAGCTCAAGCCTTCCTGTTGCCCATTTCTAACCAGCAAAGGGCGAAAAATCTCTATATCATTAATGTAAATGAGGTTTTCGTCAAAATTCCCTCCCCTAACCGAATATTGTGAACTTAACTCATTATTAGATGAAACCCCTGGAAGCGTTTTTAGAATGGATTCGAAGTTGCCAGATGCAGTTGGAGTGTTATGTATTAAGCCGCCATTTATGCTCTGCATATTACCCGGGCGGTTCTGGGATGCATTGATATCCACCTGGCCAAGCTGTTGGACATTTTTTTGAAGGGTTATATCCTTTCTTATTTCCTTGATATCGCCAGGAAATACTTCAACTAACCGTGTAATGAATCCGGTTAAGCTAAACGAAAGTGTCAATTTTGAAGAACCAAGGGCATTTAGCGTGTAAAAGCCCTTGTTGTTAGTTGTAGATGCAAGCTTCGAATTAAGTACCTTAACATTTACGTTTTCAAGAGCCTCGCCCTGCGAATTTGTAACCTGTCCGTAAATACGTACCAAATCTTGCGCAAAACCTTCATTTAAAGCAAAAATGAGGATAAATAAGGCTAGGTATTTCATCAAATGCTTAAGCTTGGATAAGATTTGGCTGTGCCTCTTTAAGCCCGGAAATAACCTGAAGCGGATCTTCAGCTGTAAACACAAAGTTCCCTGCGACTAAAACATTTGCACCTGCACTCAATAACATAGAAGCATTCTGGCTGTTTACACCGCCATCTATTTCGATTAATAGATTATCATTCCGGCCAGCGGCCATATTTTTTAATGTCCGGATTTTACGGTAGGTATTTTCGATAAATTTTTGGCCTCCAAAGCCTGGGTTCACCGACATTAAAAGTACCATATCCAAATTGTCAATAACGTCTTCCAGAACACTTACAGGGGTATGTGGGTTTAATGCCACGCCTGCAATACAACCAAGGCCTTTAATAGCTTGTACAGTGCGGTGTAAATGAGTACAAGCCTCATAATGTACTGTAATTGTTGCCGCACCGGCTTTTTTAAACTGCTCAAGGTAACGGTCGGGATCAACAATCATTAAATGTACATCCAACGGCTTTGTTGCATGTTTTGCAAGAGCATCAATCACTGGAAACCCGAATGAAATATTAGGCACAAAAACGCCATCCATTATATCCACATGAAACCAGTCAGCTTTGCTGGCATTAACCATTTCTATATCCCGCTGAAGGTTTCCAAAATCTGCCGCCAGTACCGATGGCGCTACTAAATGTTTCATGTGCTCAAATATACAGGATTTTATAATTCTGATCACTTGGATTTCCTCTCTTGGCCCTAACATGCCTCAATAAATTTGCACGGCTCGAGGTTAACTAATAAGAAACAAGCACTCTTTTTTATTCTAACCATGCCTATCAAGGCAAAAATAAACCAATAAAATATTGATAATCAACTACAAACAAAGAGTAAAATAAAAAAAATGCTCTAGCCAATATGGCTAAGAGCACAGGTAGAATGTAGGGAGAATTCCCTTTTGGGGAGCTGCAAATGTAAATAATTATTTTTAATATATTTCCTTAAATTTTAATAATTATCATATTTAGAAGTGATGTTTCGTATATAAATCAGATTTTTATTAATAAACTCATAATAATTAACCAATTTATCCTATTCTGGATCACCATTTTACGATATCTCAAACATTATAGATTTTAGCAGGTTGAGACATTACAGTTTTCAACAAACAAATTCTTCTGACTATGAACTTTATTAAATCACCAAATCCAGATGGGAGCATTGTAAAATTGTTCTATCAGGATCACGGCTCGGGTAGGCCAGTTGTATTTATTCATGGCTGGCCACTAAGCCATAAAATGTGGGAGTACCAAACCAGCGTGTTGCCTAATTATGGATTTCGCTGTATAGCTTATGACAGGCGCGGCTTTGGTTACTCCGATAAACCCTGGACAGGCTATGATTACAATACACTTGCTGATGATTTAAACGCCGTTCTGGACGAGCTGAATCTAAATAATGTGATTCTGGTTGGTTTTTCAATGGGGGGAGGGGAAATTGCCAGGTATTTTAGCAGGCATGGCGGTAACAGGGTTTCAAAGGTTGTATTGGTTAGTTCCGTTTTACCCTATTTATTACAAACGGCAGAAAATGAACACGGCTTGCCTCAAGATAAATTAACAGAAATGATTGAAAGTATTCAAAACGACCGGGCGGACTTTTTGAGAGATTTTGCCAAACAATTTTATGGAGTTAGCTTGTTAAGCCACCCTGTTAGCCAGGGCGTTTTGGACTGGGATTTTACTGTTGCCATGCAGGCCTCTCTTAGAGCTACGATTGAATGTATCCATGCTTTTGCGGAAACGGATTTCCGGGCCGACATACGCAATATAAACGTACCTACACTTATAATCCATGGTGATGCTGATGAGACGGTACCGATCAACGCCAGCAGCGACCATACCGCAGACCTGATACCGCA
>CBIHNR010000256.1:0-6553 GCA_966211215.1 uncultured Pedobacter sp. | reverse complement strand
AGCGTATCTAAAAGCAATCCGGCACGATGAGAAAACATCGTCATTTTACCATTTTCAACCGGCTTATTACTTAAATTGGTTAATCTGCCTGTTATACTTGTTGCTATTTTCTCTGCCCTAAAAGCAGGCTTATAGATGGCACCGTTGTTAAAAGCCTCTTTCCAAACAAACTTGCGATACCCCTGGGTCATCATTAACAGATCAAGGTCTTTGAGGGTCTTTGCAGTAACCTTGGAAAAATAATAATGTGGGTTTTCAATATACCCCTTCAACTCAGAAGCTAAGAATATATTCGAGAAAATATTTGATTCCCAGGCTTCGTTGGCCGGCGACATGGATTCGTTAATGACTGCAACAGAAAAACTGCCAACTTTGGGTGAATTTGCCCCCTGCGAAGTAAGCGTGAACTTTACTTTCTCTTTAGAGTTATATATTGCTTTATCAGTTTTACATTCCATTCTTATTTGGTCATCGTGCCAAATAAAAGCGAGTCGTTCGCACAAAGGTTCGCCAGTCTCTGTAAGTAGCGTAAATTGTGCAATACCTGTTGGCAGCATTTTTTTTGCTATTTTCAGGCTTGTTAATGGCTGATTGATAATAAGTGAGCTGCTAATATTTACTTTACCCGACGAATTACCAATCAGGTAAAGCGCTTTGCCATTTCCCTGATAATATGAGCTATCTGAACTTATCCTAATTAAAACCGAATCCGGATCAACCGAAGAATAAACCGAAAGAACAAGCCCATTAGAAGCCGCCTGCGGTAATTTAACCTTCTGTATATAACCATCCGAATGTTTTACTTCTGCAAAATAACTTCTTCCTGCTTCCGGAGTTAATTTGAACATTCCCATTCCGGCATGCAAACATTGAAAGCTTGTAATTTCATTGTTTTTATCATCATAAACTACGCCTTCTACATTTAATCCGGCCCCTTCGCGGCCAACACACTTGATTGCAACTCTGGAAGTGAGGCCAACAACCAGTGAACCACTTTCGGGGAAAAATGTAAGGTCTGGTTCTGAGTAAGTTTGTTTCAACGGATAAGATGCTATCGACCTCTTTCCTTTTCCCAAATCGATAACTGTCTCAATCCAACTGGTTTTAGTACGATAATCGGCTCCTTTAAACGATATTTCGATCCGCCCGCTGGCAGTAGTAGTCCCTTTACCGCTATAAGTATCACCATTAATGTTCCTGATCTTATAGGTTACCTCCTTTCCGGCATAGGGTTGATTGTTTTCATAAAAACTGATAGCAGCATTGACTTTTTCTTTGCTATACTTATAACTGATTGAGGATGCGATAGACTGTGGCGTATAAGAGCCCACGTTCAATACCTTATCGAAGAAAAATTCGTTCTCAGAATTTCTCATCCATTCGGTATACGCCCGTACCCGGTATGCCCCTGGCTCTATTCTGCTCGAAAGCACAAAATCGCCCTTTGCAGCACCGGCAAAAACCGGCAGGCGATGCCTGTAAAGCAAAGAATCATGGCTGTTAATTAACTCAACATACACAACTCCGCTTAAACCCGAAAGCTTGTGCTCTGCCCCTGCTAGCAAAAAAGCCTTAAACCAAACGGTGTCGCCGGCAGCATAATAGGATTTATCGAACGATAGGTGAAGTTTTTCAATCGGTTTTGAGTCCTCTATTTGCTTTAATGCGGAAATCAGGCGATAAATGGGATCATCTGTCCTGCCTTTGACAAATGCAGAAAGGGAAAAAAAACAGAAAACACAAATTGCGATAAAATAAGATTTTTTCATTTAGATAATTTTAGGTTAAGAATTCGAAGGCTCTCAGGCGGATAAGTCAGGGATAAACTCAATAAAAAAAGGCGGGCACTATTTACGTACTGCCCGCCCTTTTTATAAGTTTCAATAATTCAGGAAGACCCTTCCATCTAACTTCAAGGTCTCAGGTACCGGCATTGTTAGCCAACTTAGTATCTGCCTTGGAAGGTCATAAGTGCGAGGAACCAGCGCAGCAATATTTGCTGTGCTAGGCGGACACACAATATCATTCAAAGTTGTCCACTGAAGAGATGCGCCCGTGCCTGGTACGATCGTCATATGATTCGCATACTCGCTTATGTCCTTAATGGTATTTCCTGCACCTTCGTTTCCAATCCAGTTTCCTACCAATTCATTGTAGTATGGATGAGAAGGATAAACCTTAGGGTCGCAGGCATAAGCAGCAATGGTTGAATCAGGCAAGTTTAAGCGCCATATCCGTACATCACTAACATAACCATTAAATAAGTGAGCTAAATCATTACGGTTAAGACCTGTTTGCCGGAAGCCCATTCTTAAAACCGCACTGTTGGAAATAACATGGTTAACAAAAGAAGAAGTCCCTTTCCCCGCCGCGTTAGCCACAGGCTTTCCATCCTGGTATAACTGAGTTACCCGCTGCCCTGAGTTATTGGTATAACAGGTTACAGCAATATGATGCCAGTTTTGATCACGAATTGGATCACCTACATAAGCCTGGTGATTATTTTTTTCGTTAACAACCAGCCAACGCCATGATTCGAATTCAAGTTGCATAGACCAGCCCTGTCCATCGTGAGTTCCAGGAACTATTACCTTTTTGCCAAGGAAAATTGGCCACTCATAGCTCCAGTTATTACCGGATTTTACTATTTTTCTGATCTTCGCTTCGATGGTGAAACTTCCATTACTACCAAAATCATATAATCTATCTTTAGTGCCATCAGTGGTATTCGCATAAACAGATGCCGCCTCGGTATTCGCATTATTTGAATAGAACCGTACAAAAGTTCCGGGCATTTTATTACCTGCAAATGGCTTTGCTATCTGTTTCTGTTTATAACCATCATTGTACAGTATTGTAAAGGTATTTGCCTTAGGGTAACTTAATATTGTTTTATCATTCTGCACATCAGGAATAGCTGCATCCCCGCCATGGCTCGACGTAATAACCACCAGCCAATCTTCTGAGGCATATGATTTTCTTGCCTTTAAAGCTGTTAATATCTCTCCCAGATAGGTATCGAATTGTTTTATTGCTGCAACATACTGAGATGAGCCTAGCTCATAACCATACTGCACTCCGGCTTCATTTACGCCCTTAAACTGGCCAACTACAACATATGCTGAATCATTTGTTAACTCTGTTACAATTGACTGTTTTACCTCTTGATCACTGGATAAGTGACTTCTTACATTTGCATATTCTGTCAGGTTATCTTTAAAGGCACTTGAAGATGCAAAGCTAGCTATTCTGATTGAAGAGTTAACGTTCTTGATATGTTTGAAAAATACTGGGTAAGCCGACAAGTTGCTGCCAGTAAAACCAGCATCTTTAACATTGTGCTTTAATTTAGTTACTCCTGTCATTAGATCCGCCCAGCCATTTTCGTTATTACCCAAGCTGTCGCTTAAGGAGTACCATGAATAAGTAGACTTTGGCAGCAAAGAATTAATATTGGGGGCATTCGCATCGCGAACTACCCAGCCGCGTGCTCCATCAACTATCAGATAAAGCACCTTACGCGTCTTGCCCTTTATCGCTGTAGAATCACTGTAATTTTTATTGCCGAGGTTCACTTCAAAATCTGAATTACAAGCATTCAAACTTATCATTCCAAGAAGGAAAAATAAACCGATTATTCCTTGAATCTTTCTCATTTTTTTTATTTTAAACAAGCTTAATTACTTTTTCAATTAGGGTTTTAGCACCAACCTGGTCATATTATTTACATAAATACCATTCAGCTGGCTGAATCTACCTAACAGCATGATCGTTAATCTGCCCTGAGAGTCCGTCGATTCAAGAACTTTTTCCACAGACCCGTTGAACTCTCCCAGTGTATTATAACCGGCAGCAAGTTCTCCACTTGCAGTGAGAATTGCGAGGCCGGGCCTTCTAATACCTCCATAAGTGTCAAAGCTTCCAGCCACCAATATGCACCCATTAGACAACCGTTTTACAAAGTCGGGATAGCCATTTTCAAAGCCTTTAGCTGTAAAAGATTTATCAACCGATCCATTCTGGTTCAACATTACCACACCCGAAACAGCTTCTCCGGCAAAGCTGTTAAAAACTCCGGCAACCAGATATTTCTTAGTCGATTCGCTGTAATCCACCGAAGTAATAAACCTGTTTGCACCTGATCCAACAGAAAACGTGTCGTCGATTGTCCCATCGGCTTTAAGGCGAACGAGCCTGTTAGCCGTTACATCATCAAATTTGGTAAAGTTTCCTGCCAGCAATAATGTTCCATCTGTATGCATGTATGAGGATACAATAGAACCATTTCCGGCTGAAAAACCTCTGTTGGTTCCGGAATTGAAGCGATATGTTTTATCAAGCTCTCCGTCAAGTTCGAATCGAAGCACTTGAGGGATTTCTGTGCTATCAATTAGCACTGTGTCCAATCTTACAGTCTGGTTTCCTATTTGGTATGGAGAGGACGGTTGGTCATAACGCCTTTTCAAATACCATCTAAATCCACCTATTGCTACAATCTTATCGTTGTGACGATAAATCTTTGCAATTGCAGAATTTGTGCCTCCCTTGAACGCAGGAATGGCTTTTTGTACCTTATTATAAGTAGTAGTTTTAGTCGAATCTAAGGATCCATCTTCATTTAAACGGGTAATTCCGTTAATCCATCCCATAGTACTGGTTCCTCCGGGATTGTAGCGATATCCACCAATGGCGCCTGCGATGAACAACTTACTACCAGAAGCTGCAATGCTATATATCGAGCCGATTGCACCGCCATTTTGCCTGAAAGTATTATCGGCAAAACCTTCCTCGCGAATGCGGACAAGCCCATTCATATTAGTTCTGTCAGCATACTTAGTAAAACTGCCTACTAATATTGTCCTTCCATCACTCAGTTGATAAAAATCTGATATTGCCCCGTCTGTACCCTTACCTTCCTGCAGTTCGGCATCAAAATCAATCTTGCCCAACACTTTGAATTTAGGCCCTACAAACACCTGATCTTGTACCTGAACATTTACAAGCCCTGTACTTGCGCTCGCTGGTACTTTTACCTTTACAGATGAAGAATTAATTTCGATTATTTCCGCTTCGACTCCATTAAACGTAAAGGAGATTTCATTTCGCGGATATTTATCGAGGCCTGATAGTGCAAATTCAACTACCGTATTTACCTCTGCTTCTGCAGGTGTGGGATTAATTTGATTATCAAACTTAACCCCTAGTGGAGCTTTCCCGCCACTATAGGGATTGAGATATTCTTTGTCTTCTCTACAGCCCTGCAATGAGGAAACTAGAGAAGCCATTATAACTAAATATTTAATTGAGAGTCTCATTCTTAAAAACATTAGGAATATTAAAACAACTATTACCTGGTAGACAATACATCTATAAACAGATTTGGTACAATACCACTGTACGAAACACTGCTTCCTGAAAGTAAAACATGGACGATTCCATTTTTCGGCTTTATATCATGGGTTTGAACCGGTGTACTTATCCAACTAGTCATTCTATTATAATCGACAATCGTGGAGAAATAAATTCTCCTGGCACCAGCGTATTGAATTCCGTTGGCATTGTCAAACACCACTCCGATGTTCACAATTTTTCCGTTATATGCCTTATAATACTGCCCGGGATATAAAGATTTGTTAGTGAGGTCTACCTGATAATAGTCTTTCATGGTATTTACTCCTTTAAACATCAAACCTTGTAGGGACTTTTTCCAAATAAGGGGCTCTATTTCATCAAGAACAGTTATGGTGTCAGTCCCCTGGCTTCTTAATGATCGGTTAATGCTAAGAATGGCCTGCTTAACAGATTCATCGGTAAGAGCAAAAAAAGTAAAATCGCTCTGCGTAAACTCATTCTCCAGTCCAGCAAGTTTAACAATTCTGGCAACTGTATCAAATTTTGGATGGGATTCAAGAAAGTTAAGCATGCTCCCGTTGTAATTGGGATTGGCTAAACCTCCATCCTCGTAGTATTTATCGTTACATGCACTGAAAAGATACAGTACTAGAGTTAACAAAAGTGTATTTTCAATATATTTCCTGATCATAACTATGATTTAAAACTTCCCTATGGTTCTATTGTCCCGATCAATTACTGCCAGTAAGAGTTAAGCGTAATCAGCGGGTTATCGATAACGGCATCCAAGCTAAGTGGCCAGGTCCATGCCCCTCTATCAAACTGATCCTGAGTAAGAGGGGCATCAGTCCACTCTCCACTCAAAATTCTACCTGTGCGAATGAGATCAAAGTATAAATGGCCTTCGCCCATAAGCTCCCTTCCTCTTTCAAGAAAAATAGCATCTTTGAGAGCCTGTCCACTTACATCGAGAGGCTGTGCTCCAGCTCTCTGCCTAACCAACGCCAGCATACTTCTTGCTTCGTTTTCTTCTCCCAGCTCAGCAAGCGCCTCTGCCCGAAGGAGTAAAGCTTCTGCATACCTGAAAATCACCAGGTCATACTCAGGTATTGCATTGGAGCCGGAAGCTCCTGTAAGTTCTCCTTTATATTTTAGAAATTCAAAAGTGCCATTTCCTGAGAGCGCAGTGACGTCAAACCAC
>CBIHNR010000255.1:0-6612 GCA_966211215.1 uncultured Pedobacter sp. | reverse complement strand
CTCCTGAAGAAAATCCTTCACCATAACCAATTTCGGGGTCCATACCATCATATTTGGTGAATGTGAATAGGTTTAAAGCAGCGGCATACAGTCTTACTTTACCTAAATAACTCTTGTTAAATAATTTGGAGAAATCGTACCCGATGGTAACATTGCTAATCCGGAGAAAATCACCATCCTGAACATACAAGTCAGAAATTGGAGCAAAATTCCGGTTGTCTTCTGTAACACGTGGCATTCTATTAGAAGAACCCGGGCCATGCCAGCGATCTAATATAGCTGCAGAGTAGTTCCCTAAAGAACTTGAGGGGTTACGCCATGATTGAATGATCTGGTTACCAGCCACACCTGAAGCAAGCACATAAAAATCAAAGCCTTTATAATTTGCTGAAAGATTTAATCCGTAGGTGTAATGAGGGTTTGGATCTCCAATCATTGTTTTATCAGCATCGCTGATAACGCCATCATCATTTCGATCTACAAAACGAACATCCCCAGGGGCTGCTGTTGGTTGTATTATCTTTCCTGATGTTGACCTGTAAGCTGCTACATCTGCTTCTGTTTGAAAGATTCCAGCCGTTTTGTAACCACGGAAGTAACCGATAGGATAGCCGTTTTCCGCTCTATAGAATTCCAGGGCGTTAACATACAATGTGTTTGTACTTCCATGAATTGTGTTATCTAATGTTGGAATACTTCCTATTCGGTTTTTATTATAAGCACCATTTGCACCTACAGAGTAATTCAATTTGCCTATGTTGCTGCTATAATTTAAGGCAAGTTCAACCCCTGAGTTTTTAACATCACCACCATTTATTACAGGGGCACCTGCACCTGCTGTATTTAATATAGGTGCTTCTACTAACCAGTCCTTTGTATTTTTAATATAGTAGTCAAAATTTGTACTGAGTTTGCCTCTTAAAAAGCGGGCATCAAAACCGATATTGGTTTGCTCTGAGGTTTCCCACTTCACATTTTCATTGGCTAGCCTACTTGGGAAAGCACCAGGCGTAAGCACTCCCTCTTCAGTACCAAAAATATAATTGGTGTTACTCAATTGTATTGGAGCCAAAAATTGATATGCAGCGATATTTTGATTTCCTACCTGTCCCCAACTCGCACGAAACTTCAAGAAATCAAGCCAATCACGTGTATTTTCAAGGAAACTCTCGTTTGATGCTACCCAACCAGTTGAAAATGATGGAAAATACCCCCACCTATGTCCTTTTGCAAAGTTTGAAGATGCATCTGCCCTGAAGGTTGCATTAAACAAATACGTTTCTTTGAAATTGTACTGTACCCTTCCAAAATAAGATAGCTGTTTAAACTCAAACGGTAAACCATTCAGGCTTAACGCTGTACCGTCTTTATTTGTGGCATTATTTAAATAAGCATGGTCAAGGTCGGCGAAAACCAAGTCGCGGTTACTTCCGAATATACTGGAACCATCCCTTGAGATGGAAGACGAACCAGCCATTACTTCAAAATTATGCGTCTTTTCTAAATCAAATTTGTAGCTAAGCAAGTTGTCGAATTGTATCGTTTTATTTTTACCCATTGACTGGCTTGCTGCAGTATACTCTCTCAAAGAATATTGTGAGAGATGATAGATCGGAGAAAAAGAACGCCCCTCATTAGATTCATATTGAAAGCCTAAACTGGTTCTGAAGGTTAAGCCTTTTACTGGTGAAACCGAGGCATAGATGTCTCCAAACAAATTTTGTTTATTGTTGCGGTTCTGGTTATTATAAACCATTTCGGCATACGGATTGGCTTCTCCCCTATTCCATGCGCCTGGTATATCGTTATTAAAGAAGTTACCGGCGTCATCATACATCTTCAAAAACGGGCTGGTAGTAAATGCACCTCTTAAAGTGTTATTGTACTGATTACCTACACCAATACCATTGTTTTTGGTGTAAACAAAGTTTAGGTGTTGTCCAATCTTTAGTATATCCTTATACAGATTGTGCTCGGTATTAACTCTAAAGTTGTAACGTTCATAATTGGAAAGATCCTTTCCTCCTACGATGCCTTCCTGCCCCGTATAAGAAAGGGACGTAGAATAAACAGAAGCAGCATTGGAACCCTGGGCACCAAGAACATAATTTTTTGTTGCTGCATTATCCACAAACATTTCGTCCAGCCAGTCTGTGCCTGGCCCTAAATTTGCTATCTGCTCATTCGTAAATATTGGCGATTTGCCTGAGTTAATGGCCGCTTCGTTCATCATAGCGGCGTATTCCTGAGCATTTAATAAGTCGGCCATTCTGGCAACCTGCTGAGCACCTGTATAGGCATCGAAAGTGACATTAGCACGTTTTCCTTGTTTCCCGGTTTTAGTGGTAACAAGGATAACTCCATTAGCCGAATTCGATCCATAAATAGCTGCAGATGCTGCATCTTTTAATACATCAATTGATTCAATGTCAGCAGGATTTATCGTAGAAATGTCTACTCCTACCAAGCCATCAACTACATATAGAGGGCCATAGTTACCTATTGTTCCTTTTCCCCGAATAGTTACATTCATGCCAGAGCCAGGCTGCCCCGAGCTAGTGGTTATTTGTACCCCTGGTGTTTGTCCCTGTAAGGCTTGCAAAGCATTGGTGCTGCTTTGTTTTTGTATATCATCTCCTTTTACCTGAAAATTGGCACCTGTAGTCAGCTTCTTCTTTTGTACACCATAACCGATTACAACAACTTCATCTAAACTGCTTGTTTCAGGTTTAAGTGTAATGTTAATTACAGACGCCTTTCCCACCGGTTTTTCCTGTGATTGAAACCCGATAGCCCGGAACACTAGAATATCGCCGGTCTTGGCAGTTATAATAAATTGTCCGTTTACATCTGTTGATGTTCCTTTTTGATTGCCTTTTACGCTAACGCTTACACCCGGAATAGGTAAATTATCATCAGTACCTATAACTTTACCAGATACCCTTCTCTCCTGTCCATAAGCTACCTGGCTTAGAATTAGTGAAAAGATTGCCCATAAAAAGACAAGCTTTCGTTTGTTTGTAGTTTTCATTTAATTCAATGGTTAGTAATTCCTTAATTAATTGGTTCTGTAGTTTTAATCGTTACGGCTTTCTGTCATATTTAATGGTTACAAATTTGGTTCTGTAGAAATAATGGTGTTTTTGCTCTAGAATGAATAACACGATCGCTTGCCCTCCACACTGTTCTTTGGTCTGAATATTTTTTTCTTCGGCATTGTTGAAACTCTTCTTTTGCCCGCTAAGGCGGAAATTGAAAAGCTTTGGAAATATTGAATATGTTTTTACACCTCATCATAAGCAATCAAGAAATGACGAAAGAGTCGGTTTAAAATCAGGCTATATTAATTGGTTTCTGATAATACTAAAGTAGCAGCTGATGTATTTTTGACGGTGTTGAAATGTTTCTTTTACTAGCACGATTGTTAACCTTTCTAAGAAAAAATGGGCTTTTTTAGTGCATTTAGGGCGCTATTGGAAATTTCCACCGCCATTTTTTTCTGAATTTTGATAGGGACAATGTCCTTATAGCAATTGCGAAATAAAAAATAAACTGGTACCCTCTGATGCTGCCTAACGGCAGAACATAAGCAGTTGAAGGTAGCATAATGCTACCCCAAAATGCTATCAATTAAATTTGCATTACTGGATACTGTTTCAAAACCCTGTGTTAAGTAGCCTTTAAACGACACGATAAAAGTCCTTGCCAGCAACATTGTTGCCGAATGCATAAAAAATAATTTAAGCTTTGTTCTAGTACTCAATTTTTTCTAATTTCTTTTGACTGGCATTAAGTTCCTGAGCTGAAACAGGCAAGAGGCACCTACTAGATTCCCGAATATTTAATGCAGCAGGAAAAACCAATTTTTTAGGTTCAGGGCAACCTTTTTCCCCAGCCATTTTATCGATCAAAATATTAACCAGGCTAATACTCATTTTTTCTACTGGTTGGGCTATTCCAGTAACAGTTGGGCTTATTGCATCATAGAAAGGCTGGTCATCATAAGAAATAAAAGAAATTTCTTCCGGCTTTTTTTCCCTTAAAAGCCTAATTCCCGCCATTGCCAGGTAGTGAGTTGCAAAAAGCAATCCATCCATCTGGGGATTTCTCTTTAAAAAAGTCCTTATTTCTTTTTCTAAGAATTCATTTTGATGGCTAAACTCTATCCTTTTCACAAGGGGAGTTAATTGGCTTTCTGCAATGGCTTTCTGATAGCCCTCCAATCGGCCCAACATTTGCGTCTGCTTTGAACTTGTTGTAATAAAGCCAATATTAGTTCTCCCACAATCATGAATAAGGTGATTGATTGCATTGTAGGAACTCTCAAAGTTATCCAGGCCAACATAATCGCAGTTCAGGCCTGAATAATAACGGTCGAATAGTACTACCGGTATGTTATCGTCAATAAGGCTCTGAATTTCCTTCTTTATCGAGGGTGTCGGAACTATAATGTACGCATCAACATGCCGTTCTCTAAACAAGTTGATAATTCCTCTGGCAGTGTTATTATCATTATCGGTACTGCAATAAATTACTTTATAACCATATTCATAGGCACTTTTCTCAATATAATAAGCAAGTTCTGCAAAAAAGCTGTCTGAAATTTTTTCCACCAGAAGCCCTATGGTCATTGTTTTACCTGTAGCCAAACTTCTGGCCAAATGGTTAGTTTTAAAACCACGTTCATGAACGAATTTAAAAACCCGGTCAATGGCACTTTGGCTGATTTTCATTTCGGGCCCTTTCCCATTTAGTATAAACGATATGGTAGTTGTTGATAAACCCAGCTTTTCGGCTACGTCTTTTAATAACAGCTTTTCTGACATCCTTTTTATTGCTTAACAGCTTTCTTTAGTTCTACAATTCAATCAACGTTTAAGCATGCCTATGCTCATGATTGGCCACAAACTGATATTTTATACCAGTAATCTCTACTCTTTGCCTGCACAGCCTCACCTCCTCTAATTTTTTCGACATAAAAGATTCCTATTGGGGTTTAATATTTAGTTTCTGCTACCGTGACGACTTCTTTGGAGGCATTTGTGTTGTCAAAGCCCGATCCAATAAATCGCTTTAGTAACAGAACTAAATTCGATATTACAGAATGGGAAAAGTAGGGGGAAAATGTTCAAACGAAGGGGGGAAAGTGTATAAAAATGCCTTTTTATGGCCTAATGGCTTGATTCTCGCAATGTTTTCAAACCCTGTTCATACTTTGCAGATAAACCGATATTTGTCGGTGCGGAACACACAGACGAATTGATTTTTTATTATTTCTAAACGTGCGGTTCACTTACAAGAATTGCAGTAGGCAAAGTCTGCTGCCTAACACTCCTTCTTTTAAATGCAAAAACTAAATGAGTATTGCGTCTACTTTTGCTGTCCCTCAAACATTTTCCCCTCGTGCGAATTGCATTCATCCCAAATTGCAGCAGCACCTATCACATAAGCCCTTTCCCCTAAAATTGCCTTCATAATCGGTGTTTGAATACCGGCCGCTCTTACCCTGTTCACTGCTATGTCGTAGAAAAATCGGTACGAACTTTCCATTTGGCCACCAATAAGAACTATTTCGGGCTTTTCCTGGCTAACAATATGAATAATAAAATCGCCCAGATTTTCGGCAAACTCTTTAAAAACCTGTTCTACAAATGGATTGGGATGAAAGCTTTTAATTTCAGGAACATCGCAAACCTCAATACCAGATAGTTTTGCAAAACGGCTAGTCAAAAATCGAACGGATAAATAGTCCTCGACCATCAAACCTTTAAAAGGCATTTTCCACAGATTGGCATCTTCAACTACACCATTAACACATCGGGCGGTACCCAAACCTAAACCAAGCGTAATGCCGAAAGAGTTTTTGTAACCACGGGCCGGGCCTGCGAAAACTTCTCCCAGAAAAAAGCTGGCAGCTTCGTTTCTAATCTGGATATTCCCTGGATCTATGCCTAAACCATTCGCCAAAAGCAATTTTATATTCTGCTTATACAAGCTTCCATAACGTTTTGGATCATTATCCAAATATATACCCGACTCATAATCCATTTCGTTGGGAATACCGATACCCAACCTTACCTCTGCGGCTGGATTTAAGCTCAGCACTTCCTTAAGACATTCTACCCATTTATTTATGATATGTTCGACTGATCCTTCGGGGTCTACGCGCTTGCGTCGAAGTGTATTCGATACTACCTTTCGTTCAATAAAATCAACAACCCCGGCAGAAATATATTTATCCTCAATTGCTGCTCCTACAATAACTAAATTATCCATTGGCTTATAATTGTTTTAGTTTATCAATGATAGCTTTACCTGCTAATATTGAATAGCAGATTTTATTCTTTTTAGGGTAGAAATGTTAGCTTATTGACTGGTTTAGATGATAATATGGAAGCTCTTTGTGTAGGTTTTGTTGCTATAACAAAAGTCAGGTACGTAAAGAAGTCTTTTTTAATCCACTCCGGCATGCTGCTCTTGCTGGTTCAAGCGGCAATACCGGCTGGCCCGCGTTGTTATTATAAGCAAAGAGCTTTTTACCAAAAACAAAATATAGTGATGACATGAGTTTCAGTATTAATTATGTTATTGATCTGGATTTCTATTGCCGTT
>CBIHNR010000254.1:0-6656 GCA_966211215.1 uncultured Pedobacter sp. | reverse complement strand
AAGAGCCAGAAGAATCGGTTCAGGAAAAACTTGAACACGAACTGATTATCGAAACGGTTGCGCCCGAAAAAGAATTAACAGCTTCTGCCATAGAAAAAAACCAGGAAGAACGCACCGCTGAAAGCCTGGTTGCCCAGTTTGGCCAATATGATCCTAAACTTGACCTTTCATCTTATAAATATCCAGTCCTGGACCTTTTGGAGAATTATGGGTCGAACAAAATAGCAGTAAATGCAGAAGAGCTGGAGGCTAACAAAAACAAAATTGTAGAAACTTTAAACCACTACAATATTGAGATTGATAAGATAAAAGCCACAATTGGGCCTACGGTTACTTTGTATGAAATTGTTCCGGCACCAGGAGTGAGAATTTCAAAAATCAAGAACCTGGAAGATGATATTGCCTTGAGCCTTGCCGCTTTGGGAATACGTATTATTGCCCCGATGCCTGGTAAAGGGACTATTGGTATTGAAGTTCCCAATTCGCATCCCGAAATGGTGGCAATGCGCTCTGTGCTTGCTACAGACAAGTTTCAAAACACTACAATGGATTTGCCTATCGCCTTGGGTAAAACCATTTCTAATGAGGTATTTATTGCTGACCTTGCTAAAATGCCCCACCTCTTGGTTGCCGGAGCTACCGGCCAAGGTAAATCTGTTGGTATTAACTCGATCCTGGTGTCCTTGCTATACAAGCTCCACCCATCACAGCTTAAATTTGTGCTGGTAGATCCAAAAAAGGTGGAATTAACCTTGTTCAGAAAAATAGAAAGACATTTCCTGGCTAAGCTTCCGGGAGAAGAGGATGCAATTATTACTGATACCAAGAAAGTAATTAATACGTTAAATTCTCTGTGCATTGAAATGGACCAGCGTTACGACCTGCTTAAAAATGCCCAGGTTCGTAACTTAAAAGAATATAACGGGAAATTTATCAATCGCAAATTAAACCCTGAGGAGGGGCACAGGTTCTTACCGTTTATAGTACTGATTGTTGACGAGTTTGCAGATTTAATGATGACGGCAGGTAAAGAAGTGGAAACCCCGATAGCACGTTTGGCTCAATTGGCACGTGCAGTGGGCATACACCTGGTAATTGCTACGCAGCGTCCTTCTGTTAACATTATCACTGGTACTATTAAAGCCAACTTCCCTGCAAGGCTTGCCTTCAGGGTATTGTCTAAAATAGACTCAAGGACAATTCTGGATTCGGGGGGAGCCGACCAGCTTATCGGGCGTGGTGATATGCTTTTCTCTACCGGAAACGACTTAATAAGGCTTCAATGTGCGTTTGTGGACACGCCAGAAGTAGAACGGATCTCTGACTTCATAGGCGAACAAAGAGGCTATTCTTCAGCATGGATGTTGCCTGAGTACGTTGATGAAAATGGCGAGGGAGGAAGCATCAAAGACTTTGACCCAAGTGACCGCGACCCTCTTTTTGAGGACGCTGCCAGGTTGATTGTAATGCACCAGCAGGGCTCAACCTCTTTGATCCAAAGGAAATTAAAACTTGGCTATAACCGTGCGGGCCGACTGATTGACCAACTGGAAGCAGCCGGAGTTGTAGGACCTTTTGAAGGAAGCAAAGCGCGGGAAGTATTAATCCCGGATGATTATGCCCTTGAGCAGTTTTTAGATAATTTGAATAATGGGTAAGAGATGGGGTGTGAGGTGTGAGCCATTAGCTATTAGCTGATTGCTCATAGCTGATACCTTACTACTTAGAAACAAATTAAATAGACACACACATGAAAAAATATCTTTTAAGTGCCTTATTGATTGTTGGTTCGATAATTGGAGCATGGGCACAAACAGATGCAAAAGCAAAGGCAATACTTGCCGAAGTAAGTAAAAAATATAATGCTTATGATGTAATTAAAACCGACTTCACATTTACCCTTGACAATCCGCAAGCTAAGATTAAGGAAATTCAAGCGGGTACTTTGTATGTAAAACCAAAAACGAATAAATACAAGGTAGTAATGAAGGGACAGGATGTAATTAGCGATGGTAAAACACAGTGGACCTATTTAAAAAATGAAAAAGAAGTTCAGGTAAATGATGTTGACAACAGCCCCAACGCTTTAAACCCTGCCAAAATTTTTACTATTTACGAAAAAGGCTTTAAATATATTTACAACGGTGATATTAAAGTAAATGGTAAGACGCAACATGTTATTGATTTAACACCGATAGATGGCAAGCGTTCGTTCTTTAAAGTGCGCCTGAATGTGGACAAAGCTTCTAAACAGATTAGTAATGCGGTTATTTTTGATAAAAATGGGAACCGCTATACCTACGCGATTAAGACATTTACCCCTAACGTAAAAGTTGCCGAATCTACTTTTGCTTTTGATGCAAAAAAATATCCGGGCGTGAATGTGGAAGATTTGCGCTAGCTTGAAGAAAATACTTTTAGAGGAGCGGTGGTATCATCGCTCTTTTTTTGTGAAAGTTGATCAGGGACATAAAAGAACCTGTTATAGACTTTCATAGCGTTTGGAAAACATGCAGGTTTTTATTGGCGATTTTCAAATTTCAGCCTCAAAATATCCTCGCTTATTCCATTATTTTTATTTTTGAAATATGGCTGTCAATTACACTCAATACAACCTGGAAAAACTTGAACTGCTGCTTAAAGCGCTTAATTATAAAATCAGATATGAGAAAGGGAGCTTTAAAACAGGCGCCTGCATACTGGCTGATAGTAAGGTGATTGTTGTAAACAAGTTCTCAAATATTGAAAGTAAAATCAATTCTCTAGCGGGTTTGTTGCAGCAGATTACGGTTGATGAGAGTTTGCTGGATGATAAACAGATTCAGTTTTTATATTCCTTAAAACAAACTACGTTACAGCTGTGAAAATAACCCTGTTAGGCACCGGAACATCGCAAGGTGTGCCTGTAATTGGATGCGACTGTACAGTCTGCCAGTCAACCGACCCGAGGGACAACCGCCTAAGGGTTTCGGCACTTATAGAAGTTGCCGGCAAGACCCTTATAGTTGACACCGGGCCAGACTTCAGATACCAGATGTTAAGGGCTAAGGTGAAACGCCTGGATGCTATTTTGTTTACCCATGAGCATAAGGACCATATTGCCGGACTTGATGACGTTAGGGCATTTAATTATTTTCAGCAGGAAGCAATGGAGGTTTATGCACATAAGCGGGTGCAGGAAAGCCTGATACGAGAATTCCACTACGCATTTTCTGCCATAAAATATCCTGGGGTGCCTCTTATCAACCTAAATGAAATTAAGAATGAGCCATTCGACGTACAAGGTGTGGGTATCACTCCTGTAGAAGTATTGCATTATAAATTGCCAGTATTGGGTTTCAGAATTGGCGATTTTACTTATATAACAGATGCTAAAACAGTATCTGATGTTGAGAAAGCTAAAATAAAGGGATCAAAGGTGTTGGTGATAAACGCGTTACAAAAAGACAAACATATATCACATTTTACATTTGATGAAGCTATTGAATTTGCCAAGGAAATAAATGCAGAAAAGACCTATTTCACACATATAAGCCACCGATTAGGCCGCCATCAAGATATTTCGAAAGAATTGCCGGAAGGGATAGAATTGGCCTTCGATGGACTGGTTTTAGATCTATAAGCTATGCTTGTGCCCGGAACGAGATTCGAACTCGTACACCCATAAGGCGCCACCCCCTCAAGATGGTGCGTCTACCAATTTCGCCACCCGGGCCTGAAGGAGCGCAAATATAGCATCTGAAAATGAAATTCGAGAAGTTAGAGATAAAATTTGTAGAGAAATCGCGTTTAAAATAATTGTGGGGAGAATTCCAGTGAAAGAATCCTCAGAAAGGCAAAAGTGTCTGACATCTTCGAGATGTCTGACACTTACATACGGCTGCATTATTTCTTAAGCTAAAAGTGATTGCCTGATAAAATTTGTAGAGAGCTTTGACAATTTTCAACAATAGAATACCTTCGTTACATATAAAAACTGTCTGCATCTGAAATTCTCGGGTCTTCGGCTAGTATTTCCATACGCGGGTTATCGATATAATCGGCATACCACCTTATTGCCTCAATAATTAAGATCGGGTCCTTACCATCGTAGCGGGAAGTCTCGAATGCTAAAAGTTCGCCCCTATTGTTTCCGTAAAACTGAAGCTCATCATGATTAGGTTCGAAATCATCTTTCCCTAAGCAGTAAACATGTATACGTAAATCCCCATCTCGATGCCTGATTATGTCTAGGCAAGGATTTTGAGGATCTTTTACCAACAGAAAAACAGAATTGCCCATACCTGTAATATACATTTATACAATGCCGAGCTTTTAAAAATGTTTCAAAAATAATTGAAGAAAAAGTGTTTTTGCTTAAAGAATCATACTATTCAGGCATTTAAACGCGTTAAATATAATTCCCCCGACAACATCCCGACCGCGACAAAAACCCTCATAACAAACTAATTATCAACACACTATAACCTTAGGCAAGATTCTTTCGTAATAATCGTTAACTAATTATAAATACGGTGAACATGGAATTTGCATTGGTTTTCGGCCTGGGTTTCCTATTGTTAGCAGGGTTAATTGCCTTCTCTATCGGGAGTGATAATGAAAAGTATTTCTAATTGTAAGCCCCAATCTCGCTTATTATGTAATTTCCGTGAAAAACAACATTTAGAATTGCCTGTGGGCTAACCTTAGCACTGCGGATCAACAACTCTTTTACTTCCAGAGCCTTATTCGAATAGCATGTTCAATCTATTATGCTACCTATGACATAAAGTTTATGTAGAGGCTTTTTATTGAAGTTTCACCTTTGATAACTCAGCAAAACTTTCAAACTCTTCCTTCTTTACCTTTATTCGGAGTGTTTATTTTAAAAGGCTCTCATGAGCTCCCTGCGATCGGTTTGTCTTGATACAAAAGGTAACCAAATACTTAGCGAAGCGATCTCATTTATACCTATTAAAAACAATAAAATCATAAATAAATCAAGAAAACAACGATGCTTCCGCGCGCATGGCTCAAGCGGGCTCGCCGTTTTTCGTGGCTTGTCTATTTTTTAAAGGCACTCAAGAGGCTTCGCGTTCTTTTCAGCCCTGCGCTCGACTCTTCGCAAAATCGGCAGTACTAGCCTGAAGGTTTTACCTACGATCAATGTCATCTCCGCTTTCTGTGTTTGAAAAAAAATCCCCCACTACCCATGACATAAAATTTATGGACCGCAATACTTAGGCATTTTGTCTTCTGGACGAAGGAGCGCCTTATTTGCAAGCTTGCTTAGGATTATTTGGATATTAATTTATTTTTAAGGTCCAAATGCTTCTTCGAGGTCCTCCTATCGTCGGACAAACCGGCTAGAAATAACTGCACTCAAACTGTCATCTTAACTTTCTGTGTTTTAAAAAATTCCCAACTACCCTATGACATAAAATCATGTAGGCGCTTTGTCAGGCTATGGCTCTTGCTGGTTCAAGCGTGCCGCTTGGACCTTACTGTAATATAAAATTTTTGCCGATCTTTTTCCAGGGCTTTCACCTTTGATTATTCAGGGGGCTACTTCCAACTCTCCTTTGTTTTACTTTTTTTTATTCGGGTGTCTGTCTTTCAAAGGTTCTCATGAGCTCCCTACGGTTGGTTCTTGGCAAAAAAAAACAAAAACCCAAGAAAACAACGATGCTTCGCCGCACAGGCTCAAGCGGGCTCGCCCTTCTTTTCAGCCCTGCGCTCAGGCCTCCGCAACAACGGGCTGCAAGCGTTCAACGGAATCGCCTTCGAAAGGATGTCATTAACGCCTTCCGTGTTTGAAAAAAATCCCCACTACCTAAGACGTTACCCTTATTAATTCTATCTTTTTTGCGGCATCCAAAACACCGTTAATTGCCAGGTATTGAACTTAGAACAATGTATTTAATAAAAAAAGCTTTCAAAAATTAATCTGAAAGCTTTTAAGTGGAGATTATCGGAGTCGAACCGATGACCTTTTGCATGCCATGCAAACGCTCTAGCCAGCTGAGCTAAACCCCCATTTGGTTTACAGGCGCAATAATGAGCATTTTTATTTCGAAATGCAAGAAAGAAATGCAGAAAATGTAAGTTTTAGCCGATTGGAAATGTCTTAGAATTAAAATACTGGGATACGATCCTCATTGAGAGCCATCGAGAAAAGGGGGACATCGACTTCAACGTTTTACTCTATATCCATTTCTGATAAAACATTAATTCAAGCGAGGCTACCGAACAGCCAGATCGACCTTTCACTATAAACATCACCTCACATGATAATTCATACAGTTAAAACCCTATTTATTTCTATGAAAATCTTAATAAATCAGAATTTATTTTTTCTTCTTAAAAAATTTAAAACTACTATTCAGTTTAATTGTGATGTATAAGAACAAATCTTTTACTTCCATGACAAATCGTTACCTACGAATTTTAGTCTTTTTGCTGATTACGTTGACCGACTATGGTTCATCAGCTCTGTATGCGCAAATCTGGCAAACACCTACCCAAGCAGGTGGCATTGCGCCAAGCACCTCATTCAGAGGAATTTATTTTATTTCAGAAACTACTGGCTGGGCAGTGGGAAGCGGTGGGCTAGCGCTTAAAACCACGGATGGCGGCAGTACCTGGCAAGTTGTATACCCTCAGCCTTCCGAAATAAC
>CBIHNR010000253.1:0-6672 GCA_966211215.1 uncultured Pedobacter sp. | reverse complement strand
AGCTCTCTGTAATAATTCGTATAACTTTCATGTCCGGGAAAGAAAAGGTGCAATTCTCCGGCAGGCTCGAACATTTGTCCATGCGACTGCTTGCTCACGATAGTTTTATTAGCTAGTTGTTCAGCCTGCTTTTGCTTACCTTCAAAAATCAGCTTCCGAATCACTGATAATGAATCCAGCGCCTTTGGATTATCATTCCGATTGGGACTTCCGCTCCAAAGTGTATGCTCGTTCATCTGGATCGTTTCTGTCTCAATATTACCATAAACCATGGCTCCTAATCTTCCATTCCCTATGGGCAAAGCATTTTCCCATACTTTGCCCGAAGGTTTGTTATACCAGAGTTTTAATGAGTTCTTTATTTGTAGATGATTATCTTTTGGCTGTGCCTGAAGATTTAAAATAAAAACGATGAGCGAGGCTGATATTAGTATAAACTGCTTTGCAGGATTTCTAAGGATATTCATCGAATTTGTTAAAATTGGAGAGAAGAATTTACAGGCTTAAACAGAAGCTGTGAGAACATGTACAAATCGTTCTTCCATACTTTGAAATCATGCCCTCCTGGCTCAACATAAAAAATATGAGGCACCTTATTCTTTTCAAGATAATCATGGGTGCGACTACTGATTCGCATCAGGTTATCCGCGTCACCACAAGATACCCATAACAATTTCAGCTTCTTTTTGGCATCCTCAGGGTTGGGTAATAATTCATCCGGATTTTTAGCATTCGGAGCGGAAGAGAATCCACCCACCCAGGCAAATTTATCCAGGTTGCCCAGGCCGAAGTTAAGTGACTGTCCGCCTCCCATTGATAATCCGGCAATAGCCCTGTTCTCAGGATTGGTATACACTTTATAGGTTTTCTCCACGTACGGAATCAGGTCGTTAAGCAGATCTTTTTCGAAATTTGCAAAGGCCTGAACTTTATCCGCGCCATAAATATTTCCCACTGCCCTATCGTTTGCCATAGCCCGGCCATTTGGCAGGACAACCATCATAGGCTGAAGCTTATTTTCTGCATAAAGGTTATCCAGGATCACCTGCGGCTGCCCGTTTTTGAACCATTCTTTTTCATCTCCACCAATTCCGTGCAGCAGATAAAGCACGGGATATTTCTTGCTTTTATTAAAACCCGGCGGAGTATATATTAAAGCTTTACGGGTAGCGCCAACTGTTTTTGATAAATAAGAAAGGGTATCTATTTTTCCATGGGCTATATCTGCCCGTAGGGAATCAAACCCAACAGGTGCATGCTTTTGAATTATTTGAGCATTCCCGCAGACACAAAAGGCGAGCAGAAATGTAATTGAAAAAATGGTGTTCTTCATATTAATAAAGCTATTTTGAGTTAAAATCAGAGAGCATATTCAGGCACCCAGGCTTCTAACAGGCAACATCCAATAGTTCTACCTGGCCCGAGAATCAGAAGCGTTTATAATGCCGCTATTAGCCGTAAAAGTTTTAGTTTATGTGAGCAAAAGTAAATCTTGAAAAAACTGCGAAGGCGTAATTATCTCCAATTTCATAGTATATATGTTCAAGAGACGGCTGTATCTAATCAGGCATCAAGAAGTATTGTAAATTCCATTCTATCAAACCATCGCATCAAAGTTTGATGCAGATCGGAAAAGTATGGAGGCAAATTTCCATCTCATTTACGGGTGGAAAGAAATGATTAGTATTGTACAATTTTGTAGATGCTGGTTTCGAGTGCAACAACGCAACAAATATGAAAAATCTTCTAATACCTGATGATCTGCTGGGTGATCAGAAACAAAATGGTGATATCCTGATCTTACCATACTTATCCGGCAAAGAATCCCTAAAAACGAAATTGACCTTAAAATGCAATCTGTTCACTTTACTGCTGGAGGGCGAAAAAAGTGTCTATTATGCAGATACCAGTACAAAAATTGACTCTTCGCAGTTTTTATTGCTGTCAGCCGGCAACTGCCTGATGAGTGAGAAAACTGCATCTGAAAATGGAAACTATAGAAGTATCCTGTTATTTTTTGATAATAAAACCTTATCGGAGTTCTTCATTAAGCATCCTCTATCCATAAGTAAAGCAAGCGATTTGGACAAGTCTTTGATTGTCTTTCAAAAAGATCCTTTTTTATACAACTTTACCGAATCGCTGCGTATCCTGCTGGACTCGGGACAGAAGCTCACCAGTCATCTGCAACAAATTAAACTGGAAGAACTTTTATTATACATCAGCAGCAAGTACCCGGGCCAAATAATGGCATTACACAACATCAGCCGGGAAGCGAACGATGAAATCCGGATCAGGCAGGCGGTTTTAACCCATATGGACAGCCACATCACCGTGGAAGAACTTGCTTTTCTTTGCAATATGAGCCTTTCTACATTTAAAAGGAGGTTTGACGCCCTGTATGGTACATCTCCCAGTAAATGGCTACTGCAACAAAGAATGAAAAAAGCGGCTGAATTATTAAGAAGTGGCGACTTGAAACCAAGCGAAATCTATTACGGCCTGGGCTATGAGAATTTGTCCAGTTTCATTCAATCGTTTAAGCAGATCCACGGTGTAACCCCTAAACAATACCAGCTTTCAAGTTGAACGTTTACCAACACTTTTTGAACGTTCAACCCTGGCCCAGCCCCCTATCACGAACGTAAGTTTGTGCCATAAATAATCGAAAAATGAATATAAAAACATTTATGGCCACATTGATTGCAATTGCTATGCTTACCGGTACTGCATTTGCACAAACATTCACATTAAAAAGCAATGAGCTTGGCGGACAGTTTACCAATAAGCATTATCTCAACGGCATGGGGTATTCAGGGGAGAATCAATCGCCACAATTATCATGGGAGAATGCTCCTGAAGGTACAAAAAGTTTTGCCCTGACTATTTATGACCCGGACGCCCCTACTGGCAGTGGCTTTTGGCATTGGGTAGTTTTTAATATTCCTGCCAATATAAAAGAGCTGAAATCAGGTGCAGGCGACTTGAAGAAAAACTTACTTCCAGCTGGTGCTATCCAATGTATTACAGATTATGGTGTATCTGGCTATGGAGGCGCTGCCCCAAATGCAGGGCCAGCACACAGGTAGATAATTACTGTTTAGGCCCGCGACAAACAGCTTGAACTAAATGAAAAAGCGAGCCCGGCTTTTGTAGGCTTTAACATGCATTTTGCTACTCTTGCTAAAGCCTCTCTGTTGGTTTACGGAAGCAGCAACAGTAAGTAAACAAAGTTTGCGAATTAAACCGCCGGCATCATTACCTATTTAACGGAACTGGCATTCCTCTTGCTTTAGAATCTCTATCCAGGCATTTGAAAACATGGAAATTCATTACACTCAACCCAATCCTGAAGAAGCTGAAGGATTGAAGAAAAACAATGGGCAAGAGAGCCCTGATCCAAACGTCGACGTGGACGAAGGCAGAGAAGATTTGCAGGAAGAAGATTTTGAAGGAACCTCGGGAAGGGAAGCTCCCAACGAGGAGCTTTAAAAAGCCAACCCCTATTCCTGGAAGAGGGCATTTAGTTGATTTATTGCTAAATACCCTCTTTTCCGGATAAGGCAATCGACTGAGGCAATTATTAACTTTCTGACGGCTGAGTGGGCCATCTTGTAATTTTCACAAAGTATTTTAATATGGACTGACTTTGTTTAGCTTTTATAGAATACCGGTAAACTCTTTTAGCTCTTTTTCTTTTCGCTTCTTTAAAATTTGCGAGTTTAAACGCCCGCCTACGTTTAATGGATAAAAGAAAAGAGGCACCAAGCGGTGCCTCAATCTACTTATCGGCACGAGCGTACCATTATATAACCAATTTATAAAAGAAACAATTTATTTATCTGATCTTGTTTACTTATATAGACGGTTATTTGAAACTTTATATACTCCTCGCAATGAAATAAATTTATATTTTTTTCGCTTTCAAACTTTTTAAACAGGGCTTGAATATTACCCGGGAAATAAGAACTGCCAGTATCATATCTTCAATAACTCCGGCACCAAACTGCTCACCACCGGAGCCAGAATAGAAAACGCCACCTTAAAATTTTCCAATGGAGTTTCCTTGAGCGTAAAAGAGTCAACTAAATGCCTGGCCTCTTCATTTTTAGCGTCCAGCTCTTGCACCATACATTCACCCTTGTACTTTAACCTGTAATGAATAGGAAGATACACTAGGGCCAGAAAGAAAGTAAAGATCATACCATAGAGATAGACAAACTCCCGAGGGAAAATATTATGCTTATCAGAAAGAATTATCTCAGCCAGCACCGCTCTTCTTAGCATATCCGTCGTTATGATTGTAAAAACAATTAAAACAGCCCCAATCATCAGGAAGCCTTTAAGCTTTGCGGAAAGGAATTTAAATCTCTTAAGCTGATCCTTTTGTGCCTGAGGAGCTAATGAATTAACACTTGCTGCTAATGTATCGATCGCTTTATTTATTGTTAACTGCCCGGCAACGGCAAAACAGCCGGCGACTAGCGAAATAATTACCAAAATTTCGAGCCATCTAGGATGCCAAACTAAAATCTTACCATCTTCCATGAGTTCAAAAAGCGTCTGAACATGCTTATTACTTTTAGTAAAATAAATGCCAAGAGCAATTGCAGCAGTAAATAGATATATGAACCTCATATCCTTCCTGTCAAGATTAAATATTCTTTTCAAATCTTTGATTTCATTTGATAAAACAAAGGACAAAGACGCGGAAAAACCAGTCATAACAGAAATAAGTGCCATCCATGCCAAAAACAAAGGATTATAACTCATAAAGTGTTTTTCATATCCAAGCCTTATGTTAGGATTTACCCTCAACCCAGCTCCATTTCCCAGCTCTATATCAGGGCGAATGCGAACATGTAAAGTATCTATTAATTCATCACTATTTGCCCGGTAAAGCCCCCAATACTCATTTCGAAACGAAGATATTCTTACATCATAAGTGATGTAAATCAATGTGATTGAAAACATAACAGCCCCAACAGCTATAATTTTTAGGATCTGTTTTGAATTGGGAGGCGTGTTAAAAATTAGATCGCTCATCAGAAATTTGACAGAGATAAAAGATTGAAAATTAATTTTCGCTTAAAGTAGGAAATTAATTTTCAACGCAAGAAATAAAACAAACCCACTTCGGGCCTAACGAGAAACACTGCAAGCCGATTTTTTAAAGGTGCTCACCGAAACGCTTACCTTTTTTAGAAATAGTGAATAATTTGGTTTATTGCGGAAACAAAAAATCTGCAATTATTTAATTTTCAAACACTTAAGTGTTTTTGATATTTCTATCCGCGGAGAGGGCCAGGATTCGAACCTGAGCTCTAAAACTGCTTCCTTATTCATATTTTCAAGGTTTCATTCAGGTAGTCCCGAATTAGTCAGCAGTAGTTTTGATATATAAGCTGCAAATGCGTGGTATAAATTTAGTTTTTTAGCAATAACTGAGAAGCTTTTCTCGTGAATGACAGTTTGTTTGGTTTACTATAATAGTTGCGAGATCCTATTTCTAAGTTCTTCATAAGAAACATAACCCTGTTCAAGTACGTAGGCCTGTCCGTCTTTTTCAGCTAATATTGTTGGATAGGAACGTGCATAACGTGCCGCCTTCATAAACGTGGATTGTGTGGCATTACTTAATTCGTCTGTTTTAAACAGATCAAAAAATACTGCTTGGCCAATACCAAGTTCTGTCAGTATTTTGGCATAAGTATCATCCTTATTTAGATCGTTACCATATAAATATCTGGCTTTAAGTACTTCTACAGTAAAGGGAATGATCTGGTTATGGGCAATTTTATTTACCGTTACAATAGCCCTGGAAGGAATTTCGCTATTAAGTACAACATCGTTACGATTTTTGATGAAATCAAGATATGCCGTTCCAAACTGCACACCTGTGCGATCGGTAATAACTGCATCATGCTTTAAGAAGTAGTTCACCATGTGTTCTGACTGCACGCGAACGTTATTACCTGACCACATTCCTCCAGGGAGCACTTCAAACTCCACACGATCTTTAAATTCATCGAACATATCTGCGGTATTGTTAATGTTGCCATAACACCATCCACATATTGGGTCCATTACATATATTATTTTCATTAGAATAAATTCTTTTATTGAGTAATTGTTAGTTCTCAAGGGCTCCATGAAACTGTATCCCGAAGCTTCGGGATACGGTTTGTGATAGGGCACATGATGGTTGCATCTTCTTTTTGTCTTTTTACGAGGCAAAGGATAATTATCTCAGAGTTACTGCCCTATCTAAATGTTCATTTTGGACATATTGGGATGATATAAACTTAAATCCGCGTTGGAATTTTGTTTGCTTTAAAGCTTAATGCCATTGCATTTCGCCGGTTGCTACCTTAGCGCTTAGTTGAAGGGCTGTTTCAAATGCCAGGTTGGGATATTTAGCCTTGATCGCAGTTACCAGCGCTGCTGAAGTTTTGTTTTTCCGCAAAGCATCTTCGGCAAATAACAAGTATTCTTTGGTATGTTTGACAGAAGCCAGGTCAAACGCTGCGTTTTTCCCAGCGTGTGCGGGAACAACGATAACTGGCTTCAGAGCGGTAATCTCATCAAGTACTGAAACCCATTTTTGGCGTGATTCAGGAGTTTGTGTATCCGCCCACCATAAGTGAAAATTGTTACCGAAAACATTAATAC
>CBIHNR010000252.1:0-6674 GCA_966211215.1 uncultured Pedobacter sp. | reverse complement strand
TCTTCCCTACTGTATGATATTACGTCTTTGACACGAGGTGAAAATTTAGCTTCCATTATAAAACCTTTCTGTGTGTTGAACGCCCTAATCTATCAAAATGTTTCATCAATCAAAGGGCGGGATGTGTAAAAAATTTATCAACAATTACGCCAAAAGGGTAAATGCTGGCATCAATGTTCTAATATAACAAAAATTACTCTGAACTACGGTAAATAACGATATTTGGATTTCATTTTCAAGTAAAAATGGCAGACGAAAAAATAATATTTTCGATGGCTGGCGTAAATAAGATTTACCCGCCTCAGAAACAAGTCCTTAAGAATATATACCTATCGTTTTTCTATGGCGCAAAGATTGGCGTTATCGGATTAAATGGCTCTGGAAAATCTTCCCTTTTAAAAATTATTGCAGGTTTAGACAAAAGCTACCAGGGCGAAGTGGTGTTTTCTCCTGGTTATAGCGTGGGTTATTTAGCTCAGGAACCCGAACTCGATCCTGAGAAAACTGTGCGCGAGGTGGTAGAGGAAGGTGTTGCAGAAATAACCGCTATATTAAAGGAATACGAAGAAATCAATGAGAAATTTGGCTTACCGGAGGTTTACGAAGACGCTGATGCGATGGATAAACTGATGGCAAGGCAAGGTGAATTGCAAGATAAAATTGATGCGACCGGCGCCTGGGAACTAGACTCAAAATTAGAAAGGGCAATGGACGCTCTTAGAACTCCTGACCCAGAAAGTAAAATTGCCACATTGTCAGGCGGGGAACGCCGCCGTGTGGCACTATGCCGTTTGCTGCTTCAGCAGCCCGATGTATTATTACTGGATGAGCCTACCAACCACCTGGATGCCGAGTCTATTGACTGGTTAGAACAGCACTTACAACAATACGAGGGAACCGTAATTGCGGTGACCCACGACCGCTATTTCCTTGATAATGTGGCTGGTTGGATCCTAGAACTAGACCGTGGGGAAGGTATTCCTTGGAAAGGGAATTATTCTTCATGGCTTGACCAAAAATCTAAGCGTTTGGCACAAGAGGAGAAAACTGAAAGTAAACGTCAAAAAACTTTGGAGCGCGAGCTTGAATGGGTGCGCATGGCGCCAAAAGCACGGCATGCAAAATCTAAAGCCCGTTTAGCAAACTATGAAAAAATGGCTTCGGAAGAAGGAAGAGAACGGGAAGAAAAACTGGAGCTTTTCATTCCACCCGGGCCTCGTTTGGGTAACGTTGTTATTGAAGCTCAAAATGTTACTAAGGCTTATGGCGAAAAAGTGCTTTTTGAAAACCTTAGTTTCTCGCTACCTCCGGCTGGCATTGTTGGAATTATCGGGCCGAATGGTGCTGGCAAAACTACTTTATTCCGTTTAATTACAGGCCAAGAAACTCCAGATACGGGAACTTTTAGGGTTGGCGATACCGTCGCTTTAGGGTATGTTGACCAAATGCACAATGACCTTGACCCTGAAAAATCTGTATGGGAAAATATTACCGGGGGAAATGAAAATATTCTTTTAGGCAACCGCCCGGTAAACTCCAGGGCTTATGTTTCTAAGTTTAATTTCAATGGAGCTGACCAACAGAAAAAAGTTGGCGTTTTATCGGGAGGGGAGAGAAACAGGGCTCACCTTGCCATCACTCTTAAGAAAGATTCCAATGTTCTGTTGCTTGATGAGCCAACCAACGACATTGACGTAAACACATTGCGTGCTTTAGAGGAAGGTTTGGAAAACTTTGCAGGCTGTGCAGTAATTATTTCCCACGACCGTTGGTTCCTTGACCGAATTTGCACGCATATTCTCGCTTTTGAGGGTGATTCTCAGGTTTATTTCTTTGAAGGGAACTATTCAGAATATGAAGAGAATAAAAAGAAGCGCCTTGGCGACGCTGCCCCAAAACGAATCAAGTACAAGAAATTGATCGCTTAATTTTTTAGCCTATTATATAAGAATCATTGCCTTTAAAAGGTTCCTGATTAATTATAAGAAATCCCCATTTGCTTACAAATCGGGGATTTCTTATTTTAACCGCCATCAAATATAAGCAGTGCACCAGTCGTATCTTTGTCGCAACAAAAGGTAGCTGTAAGCATTCTAAATCGATCTCATTTCCACTAGAAGTCCACATTTACATAGAGAAACCTGCACTCAAGGTGGACACATGATGCACTCACCCTGCACTCAGTTTGAGCCAGCAGCGATTACAGGATGTTGGATGCCACTTGTAACTTTTAGCTTACATAAATCATTATCCTTACTTTCTTAACATATTTTAAACTGAACTTCCTAAATTCAGTTCTCTAACCACACTTAACTAATTATGCATAGGAGAACATTTATTCAGCAAACCGGCGCTGTTATGGCTGGCTCATTATTATCTAGCAACTTATTAGCATCTACCTTAGATGTAAAGAAAAAAAGAGTCGCCATGGTAGGCACCGGACACAGGGGAACAGGCATGTGGGGCACCGAGTTGCTTAAGGAATATGGGCACATGATTGAGTTTGTTGGCCTTTGCGACAAGAACGCGGGTAGGGTTAAAACGGGTAAAGAACTAATGAAAGTTAGTTGTCCAACCTATGTTGACCTGGATTTGATGTTAAAAGAAACTAAGCCTGAAGTATTGATTGTAACCACAATGGACAGTACTCACCATGAGCAGATTATTAAGGGGCTGCAGGCAGGAATCGATATCATCACCGAAAAACCCATGACAACGGATGAAAAAAAATGCCAGGCAATTATCGACGCAGAGAAGAAATCAGGCAAAAAGGTTCATGTTACCTTTAACTACCGGTATTCACCACATAGGCAAAAAATTTATGAGCTACTGCACAGTGGGGCTATTGGTAAAGTGACATCTGTAGATTTCCATTGGTACCTGGATGTTTATCATGGAGCTGATTATTTCCGCCGCTGGCATCGAAAAAGGGAGAATGGCGGAACCTTGCTGGTTCATAAATCCACCCACCATTTTGATTTATTGAACTGGTGGCTCAACTCAGACCCTGAAGAAGTTTTTGCTTATGGTTCGCTGGAGCATTATGGAAAAAATAACTCCTTCAGGCACACGCACTGTCGTCCATGTCCACATAAGGACAAATGCAAGTTTTATTGGGACGTTACCAAAGCCCCTCGACTTGTAAAACTATATGTTGATAATGAAAAATATGATGGTTATCACCGTGATGGATGTGTTTGGAAAGAAGATATTGACATTTTCGATAAAATGGCGGTTCAAATTAAATATGCCAATAACGTGCAGGTAAGTTACTCGCTAACCACCTACTCTCCTTATGAAGGATACAGAATTTCTTTCAATGGAACTGAAGGGAAATTAGATGCCTGGATTCATGAAAAACAACCATGGGAAATGGAAAAATACGATGAAATCCAAATAACGAAAAACTTTGGAAAGACTGAGTATATCCGCATTGACAATACGGAAGCAGGGCATGGAGGTGGTGATACCCGTTTACGCAAACAACTGTTCAATCCGGGTGAAGATAAATGGAGACAAGCCGCAGGAAGCCGCGATGGCGCTATGTCGATTTTAGTTGGCATCGCTGCCAGAAACAGTATTGATAAAGGTAAGCCAATTAGAATTGAGGATTTAACCAGCTTAAAACCTGGAGCTGTAAAAAGTTAGGAATTTGTGATTGGAGGTTGGAGATTAGAGATCTGGTATGATGCAGAATCCTAATCTCTAATCACTATTCTTTCTTTTGTCTCCCTCTTCCCAAATTCACATCTTCTTTCTATTTTAGCGCCGATGGATAATTTTATTGTGTCGGCGAGAAAATACAGGCCAGCAACGTTCGAAACCGTTGTGGGCCAACAACATATTACCAACACCTTAAAAAATGCCATTAAAAATAACCAGCTTGCACAGGCATTTTTATTCTGCGGGCCGCGTGGAGTGGGTAAAACTACCTGCGCTCGTATCTTGGCTAAAACCATCAATTGCCAGAATTTAAGCCCCGAAGTTGAGGCTTGCGGCGAATGCGAATCCTGCCGTTCTTTCCAAAACGGAAATTCATTCAGTATTCATGAGCTTGATGCTGCATCCAATAACTCCGTTGATGATATAAGAAGCTTAATTGAGCAGGTGAGGATACCTCCGCAATCGGGCAAATATAAAATTTATATCATTGATGAGGTTCATATGCTTTCTCAGGCGGCATTCAATGCTTTCCTGAAAACTCTGGAAGAACCTCCATCCTACGCCATCTTCATCCTGGCTACTACAGAGAAGCATAAGATTTTGCCAACTATTCTATCTCGCTGTCAAATCTTTGATTTTAACAGAATCAGAGTGGAAGACATGGCTAACCACCTGGCTTCTATTTCCAAAAAAGAAAGTATTAGCTACGACAATGATGGTTTGCACCTTATTGCGCAAAAAGCCGACGGTGGTTTAAGGGATGCCCTATCCATGTTCGACCAGATTGTGAGTTTTTCGAACAGGAATGTAACTTATAAAGCGGTAATTGATAACCTGAACATCCTCGATTATGATTACTACTTTAAGCTTACGGATGCATTGTTAAAGGAAGATATCGCTGGAACTCTCTTGATTTTTGATGAGATTCTTGCTAATGGTTTCGACGGAAATAACTTCATTACCGGACTGGCTTCACACTTTAGAAATTTGCTTGTTGGGAAAGATGCCTCTACATTGAAGCTTCTGGAAGTTAGCGATGGAATACGACAAAAATACCTGGAGCAATCTAAGGCTTCGTCAGCTTCGTTCCTTTTATCGGGATTGAATATTGCAAATCAGTGTGACCTTAATTATAAGAACAGTAAAAACCAGCGATTGCAGGTGGAGCTGGCACTAATTAAGATATGCCATATCCCATCTGCCTTAAATTTAACCTCTTCAATCAGTTCTGAAGCGGTAAAAAAAAAACATAATACCCCAGCAGTAAGTCAGCAGTCAGTGGAACCAGCTCAACCAGCCGCTCCAGCTCCTCCGGCACAACCACCTATTACAAATGCGCCTGTTGCTAAACAAGCCATCCCATCAGCCGTTCCCCAGCCTGTAACTGAACGGCCAAAAATTGCTATTAAACCGCTAACAGCAGTGCCGTCATTAATTCCAAGCCTTAATGATTTACCGGGCTCATCTTCACAAAAGGCAGAAGAAGAAGAGCCTACCTATATATCTGGCAATAGTCGTGAACATTTTGGCAACCAGGAATTTTTAAGCGCATGGCACAAATATGCTGATGATATAAAAAAAGCGGGAAAAATTAATCTATTCACCTTGATGATGTCGAATTCCCCAACGCTAAAAGACAATTATCAGATTGAAGTTATCATAGAAAATAAAATTCAGGAAGGGTTGCTTACGACGGAAAAGATTGATTTGCTTAATTATCTGCGCTCAACACTCCGAAATTTCAGCATCGACATTATTACCCGCCAGATAGAAAAGACGGATAAAAAGAAGCTATATACATCTACAGAAAAATACCAGCATATGGCTGAAAAAAACCCTAGCCTGGAAGATTTCAGAAGGAGATTTAACTTAAATATTGAGTAAGTTATAGCTTAATTTTAACGTCATACTACCATGACATAAAATATGAGGCCCCTCGAAGCCCTTAAACTACCAGCCCTGAAATTCCGTTCTCCCAGCACTAGCCTTCGACGGAGCTCAGGCTGACACCTGGCGCTCCCAGCAACGTCATCTTTACTTTCGGTGTTTCAAAAATTAAAAACTGCCCAATCTATTTTAAAAACTTACCTTTTTTCTCTGGCGAAGAATCATTTCTGGGATAACCTTCGTCGTCAAGGTCATCGCGGTCATCTTCCGGCGTGTGTGCCAGTTCTTCGTCAATGGGATCAAGTTCTACTATTTTGCCGCTGTCTATATATACTCCAACTTCGCCTACTACCGGGTTAGGCACCTCTGGTGAATCGTTGGGCCGGTGATACTCATCCCCAACTGTTAAATTGGCTTCGTCAAAGTCAGAATCAAAGTCGCTGCCTTTTTTTACTGAAGTTTTGTAGGGGTCTGGGTGGTCATAATCTTCATCGGTGCTCTCTACATCAAGCTCAAAACTATCATCTTCTTCATTGTAAGATAAATCATCATTATTAACTTCTGCACCTAAATCCTTCATTATTTCGCTCTCGGCATCCAGGTTTTCATTACTAAATCCTGGATTAAATGATCTTTTCTTAGTCATTAGATTAGTTTTTAGTACTTATTATAAAAGAAATAGGCTCGATAAATGTTTTTACATAAACTATACTTTTGAAATTGAATCAAAACACCGCTTTTTTTGCAATTTTTATATCTTTGGGCCGGTTCAAATAAATTCATAAACAAATTCAAGACATGTCAATACAAAAAATCAAAGTAGCGAATCCGGTTGTAGAGCTGGATGGTGATGAAATGACCCGCATCATCTGGAAGTTTATTAAAGACAAATTGATCCTTCCATACCTGGAACTGGATATCAAATATTACGATCTTGGTATTGAGTATCGTGATGAAACTAACGACCAGGTTACTGTTGATGCAGCAAACGCAATTAAACAATATGGCGTTGGTATCAAATGTGCTACTATTACTCCAGACGAAGCACGTGTTGAAGAGTTTGGTTTGAAACAAATGTGGAAATCTCCAAACGGAACTATCCGTAACATCCTTGATGGTACTGT
>CBIHNR010000251.1:0-6699 GCA_966211215.1 uncultured Pedobacter sp. | reverse complement strand
ATGAGTTATTAGAGCGTTGCTCCCTGGAATCCGGGCTTCCTCCTGCCAGGCTGACGGGAGAAAGAGGCAGGACATGCGGACAGCTGCGAATGTTTGCCCAGTTAATAAGGGACGGCTGGTATGTAGATGCAAGAATAGATAAGGCTCAACCAGGCCGGCAGCCACTACCAAAATCCGATATAAGAAGGATGCTGGTGCCTATAGGCCCTGTTGCTGTTTTCGGCGCTAGTAATTTTCCTCTTGCTTTTTCAACGGCTGGCGGAGATACTGCTTCGGCACTTGCTGCGGGTTGCCCGGTTATCGTAAAATCCCATCCGTCGCATCCAGGAACTAATGAGCTGATTTCCGGAGCGATCGTAAAAGCTGCCCAGAAGTCAGGAATGCCTGAAGGAGTGTTCTCGTCACTTCATCTTTCTAATAATGACGCTATAAAACTGGTTAGCCATCCTATAATTAAAGCGGTAGGCTTTACTGGTTCGCAAAATGCCGGTATGCACTTATTTAATGCGGCAGCAGCTCGTCCACAGCCAATTCCCGTCTATGCTGAAATGAGCGCAATAAATCCGGTATTGTTAATGCAAGGAGCCTTAGCCGTGCAAAATGAAAAAATCGCAAAAGATCTTGCTTCCTCGGTGGTGCTGGGAGCCGGGCAATTTTGTACCAACCCGGGACTTGTTCTCGCAATTAATAGTGCCGATACTCAAAGTTTTCTTTCCGAGTTTGCCAAGCATATTGCGGAGGTAAAACCTTCGATTATGCTTAATAAAAACATCAGTCAGGCTTATAAGGAAGGAATTTCCATTTTGCAAAACTCTCTGGCGACGCAGTTGGCAGCTTCGACTTTAGAGCCAGGAGAACATCAAACATCTGCTGCTGCTTTTACCATTAGTGCACAGGATTTTATTTCCGACAAAAAATATATGGAAGAGGTCTTCGGCCCATCAACCATGATAGTGCTTTGTGATGATGAGGCTGAATTTATTCAAGTCTTGAATTCTCTTGAAGGCCAGCTAACAGCCACCATCCATGCAACTGCGGCAGATGCACTCTTCGTTAAACAAATACTGCCTGTTGTGTCCGAGAAAGCAGGAAGAGTTATTTATGGAGGTTACCCTACAGGCGTGGAAGTGTGCCATTCTATGCAGCACGGAGGCCCATTCCCAGCTACCACTGATGGACGCTCTACCTCTGTTGGAACAGCAGCAATTTATCGCTTCCTGCGTCCGCTTGCGTTTCAGGATTTTCCAGAAGAATTACTCCCCGATGCTTTAAAAGATCATAATCCTCTAAATATAGTTCGGTTAGTTGATGGAGAATGGATGCTTAAAGGGTAGTAATTTGTAAGCATTTCACAAGAGTTTTTTGGCTAAAAAGCCCGTTTGTCTGTATAGCAAGGATATGCAGCAAGCGGGCTTTGTTGCACATCTTTAAGGCTATTTACGAGCTAGTGTTTTCGAAGCCATGGAGTAATGGTAATACGCAACTCGCCGAATCTAAATCCGACAATAAAGAACTATATATTCTTCGTAAGTGATAAATGCAAAATCACTTTCAAGTAAATCTTATAAAAACAAAAAAAAGTTTGATCGTGTCAAAAACTTGTTTACCTTTATTCAACAAGGTTGAATTTTAATCTCTTCATTGTTCTTTTAAGAATTATAAACCAAAAATTATGACAAAGCAGTTTAAGGGGATAATATCCTGTCTTTTTATTTTTTTCTGTGTTCAGCAATCTTTCGCTCAACCCGGGCAACAGAATAATGCAGTTGTTTCAATTGACCTAAAAACAAAAATGGGCCCGATGAATCCCGTTTGGGCCTGGTTTGGTTACGACGAGCCGAACTATACTTATATGAAAGACGGTAAAAAACTGCTTTCGGAACTTGCTGCCCTTAGCCGCACACCAGTATACGTAAGGACGCATAGTCTTCTGGTAACCGGAGATGGCGTTGCTGCACTAAAATGGGGTTCAACGAATGCATATACAGAGGATGCTAACGGAAATCCGATATATAACTGGAAAATTGTCGATAGTATTTTTGATACCTATATTCAAAGAGGTATGAAACCTTTGGCTCAAATTGGCTTTATGCCCCAAGCCTTGTCTACTAATCCGATGCCTTACAAGCATCATTGGGCTCCTGGAAAACCATATACTGATATTATTACCGGATGGGCATATCCTCCCAAAGACTATAACAAATGGCGGGAACTCGTTTATCAATGGGTAAAGCACTCGGTAGAACGTTATGGCAGGAAAGAGGTGGAAACTTGGTATTGGGAAGTTTGGAACGAACCCAATGGACATTACTGGAAAGCCACTCAGGAGGAGTTTTTTAAGTTGTACGATTATGCAGCTGACGGCTTGAAAAAGGCATTACCAACAGCGAAGATAGGCGGTTTAAATATTGCCGGAACATCATCGAAAGGCGCCCAGGAATGGACCAATAACTTTATAAAACATTGTATAAATGGCACTAACTATGCAACCGGAAAAAAGGGATCTTCTCTGGATGCAATTTTGTTTCACGCAAAAGGATCCCCTCGGGCAATCAACGGCCGGGTTCGAATGAATGCCTCTCCTCAAATGAGAGATATCGCAACTGGCTTCCGGATAACGGCATCCTATCCCGAAACTAAAAATCTGCCAATTATAATAGGAGAATCAGATCCCGAAGGTTGTGCTGCTTGTGGTATGGCTACAAATCCCGAAAATGCTTATAGGAATGGAACGTTATATTCCAGCTATACAGCGGCAACCTTCGCAAGGAAATATTTACTGGCCGATAAGTATAAGGTGAACCTTTTAGGAGCTGTATCCTGGTCGTTTGAGTTTGAAAATCAACCATGGTTTTACGGATTTCGTGATTTAGCAACTAATGGGGTTGATAAGCCGGTATTAAACGTGTTCAGAATGTTTGGTATGATGAGCGGAGACCGGGTTTTGGCAGAAAGTAATCGCATGCACCCTCTCCAGGCAGTTGTAGATTCGAGCATACGGGGCGTACAAACAGAAATTGGCGCACTAGCAAGTAAGGATGCGAAAACTGCGGCCATTATGCTTTGGAATTATCACGACGACGATATACAGGGCCCTGCTGAAACAGTTACGGTAAATGTTGCAAATATGCCTGCCCAAAATGCAACGCTCAATTTATACCTTATTGATGATGAGAATAGCAATTCTTATGAGGCCTGGAAGAAAATGGGCTCGCCACAAAATCCAAGTACCGAACAAATTGCAGCTTTAGAAAAGGCAGGGCAACTAAGGAAAACACAGAGCAGCAAGCTTGTGATCAACTCAGGCAAGGTAACAATGCCTGTCCAGTTAAAACGGCAGGGTGTGGCATTGATCAAGCTGGACTGGTAGCAATGTCATTGACTTAAGGATTAGAGGTGCGCCGTAGGTGTCTCGAATTCTCGGGAGTAGAAAAATTTAATGATAAACGATTTTGTGTGCCGTAGGTACAATATCTCATGGTTCAGTACCTACGGCACCGAATTCACGTCGGCCAATTTTTCTACCGACATCTGGTCCGATGGAGCCATTGACCTTAAGTTAACGAAATTGGGACTGATAGTCTTTTATAAATACTTTGGTTGAACCGAAAAGTGAGTGCGGGTGATTTCCACTCGCATCCATCTAATTGCCTGCGTAAGCTTTCGTTCAGATTATGAGCTGCGCTCGGAGGGCTGTAGAAAATAAAATCGTCAATTAAAAAGCTGTTAGCACAGTTGCGCTTATTGGAATCGTGTGCGCTCTATATTCAACTTTGTTGATATATGGTAAATTAAGTTTATTTTTTTCTCAGAAAAAGACCAGGAGCTTAATGCTCTCAAAAAATTCAATTAAAATAATAATTCGGTACTTCAAATGAACACACAGAACAGGAAGAACGACGCGCTAGATTATCATTCAAATGGCAGGCCTGGAAAAATCCAGGTGCTGCCGACAAAACCTACAAACTCTCAGAGAGATTTGTCCCTGGCTTATTCTCCCGGGGTTGCAGAGCCATGTTTAAAAATTGCAGAAAATGAAGACGATGCTTATAAATACACGGCAAAAGGCAACCTTGTTGCGGTGGTAAGCAATGGTACCGCAGTGCTGGGGCTGGGCGATATTGGAGCCCAGGCAAGCAAGCCCGTAATGGAAGGCAAAGGCCTTTTATTTAAAATTTTTGCAGATGTGGACGTGTTCGATCTTGAAATAAAATCGAAAAACATCGATGAATTTGTAAACATCGTTAAATCCCTCGAACCCACTTTTGGAGGCATCAATCTGGAAGATATAAAAGCCCCTGAATGTTTCGAAATAGAGGCTCGCCTCAAGGCAGAAATGAACATTCCGGTGATGCACGATGATCAGCATGGTACTGCCATTATCTCGGCAGCAGCCTTGCTCAATGCCTGCGAGCTTCAGGGAAAAACTATTGATAAAGTGAAGATAGTGGTGAATGGTGCAGGTGCGGCGGCTATTTCCTGTTCCCGTTTGTACGTTAGCCTCGGTGCTAAGAAAGAAAACATAATAATGATCGACCGAAAGGGCGTAATCCGCAAAGACCGGCAGAACCTGGAAGCTGTTAAAGCGGAATTTGCAACAGAGGCACCCTGCTACAAGCTGGAAGATGCAATGATAGGTGCCGATGTTTTTATCGGACTTTCAGCCGCCAATGTGCTGAGCCCTGCAGTCTTGTTAACTATGGCGCCAAACCCTATTGTTTTCGCTATGGCAAATCCTGATCCGGAAATTGCTTACGGCCTTGCAGTGCAAACCCGCAGTGATATCATTATGGCAACAGGCCGTTCTGATTTTCCCAACCAGGTGAACAACGTTTTAGGTTTTCCTTTCATTTTCAGGGGGGCGCTTGATGTAAGGGCTACTACCATAAATGAAGAAATGAAGGTTGCGGCGGTTAGGGCCATTGCCGAACTGGTTAAAAAGCCCGTTCCGGAATCAGTTACACTTGCTTATAACGTAAGAAACTTGTCGTACGGAAAGGAATACATCATTCCAAAGCCAATGGATAGCCGGTTAATAAGTACGGTATCTCCGGCAGTGGCAAAAGCTGCAATTGCTTCCGGCGTGGCGAGAAAGGAGATAACTGATTGGCCTGCTTATCAGGAAGAATTGGAGCATAGGCTTGGCCTTGAAAATGTACTGCTCAGGGCGATGGTTAACAAAGCCAAAGCTTCTCCTAAACGCATCGTTTTTGCCGAAGCCGATCATTACAAAATTTTAAAGGCAGCCCAGATTGTAAAGGAGGAGGGTATCGCTATTCCGATACTTTTGGGAAACCGGGAAAAGATAAACGCCATACTTCATGAAAGCAGGTTAGATCTGGATGATGTTGAGATAGTGGACCCTTTAGAGCAGCCAGAAAAGGTAAGCCGTTTTGCAGAACACCTATATTCGAAAAGGTACAGGAAAGGATTGAGCGCAGAACAGGCAGAAAAACTTCTTCTGGACTGTAACTACTATGGCGCAAGTATGGTGCAGTTTGGTGAAGCTGATGCGCTGATCTCGGGCCTGACAAAAGACTACGGACTTACAGTAAAGCCTGCGCTACAGATCATTGGCACCTCTCCGGAAGTAAGCCGGGTTGCCGGTATTTACATGATGCTGACCAAAAGAGGCCCCGTATTTTTTGGCGATACAACCATCAACAAAAATCCATCGGTAGCAGAACTTGTAGATATTACTGTATTAATCGACAAGGCAGTGAAAAAGTTCAATATCGAACCGCATATTGCAATTCTTTCTTATTCCAATTTTGGAACAACAGAGGGCGATATTCCGGATAAAACCCGCCAGGTGGTAAATATCCTGCATGAAAAATATCCCGACATCATAGTAGATGGAGAAATACAGGCAAATTTTGCGCTTAATGCGCAATTACTCTCAGAGAATTTTCCTTTCAGTGCCTTAAATGGCCTCCCTGCTAACACCCTTGTTTTTCCAAACCTCGAATCTGGGAATATAGCTTACAAAGTATTGCAGGAACTAGGCGGCGCTGAAGCTGTAGGGCCCATTTTATTAGGTTTAAACAAGCCAGTACATGTTTTGCAAATGGGAAGCTCCGTACGTGAAATAGTGAATATGGTGACGATTGCAGTTATTGATGCACAGGGAAACAAAGAAGTGGCATCTGATTTTCAAATGTCTGTAGTCCAAGAATCTATAGGAGGCCTCTAAAAACTCAAAATATCCCCTTTGTCTTTTGTCCAAAGGACTTCTTCGGGAGGAGGCCTGTGCCGATTCTTCAAGGGACAAGGATGAGGAGGAAGTTTTTAGCGATTTTCTACAGCTTAACTGTGTTTATTTTTATTCAACTTTGTTGAATATTGTTTTATATTTGCTTTAACTAACCAACAAACTAAACATGAAATCATTTAGAACCGGATTAATCCTCTTGTCGTGTATTCTGGGAAATATGGCCTTAGGCCAGGAAAAAACGGCCACGGCCCCAAATCTTCCGGGAAAAGGCCTAAAGCAGCACGACTTTTTATATACCGGCGAATGGGAGTATCGAAAGGCTTTCCAAACAATTTACGTGATCCGCGATGGGAAGGTAAAATGGAGCTATGATATTCCCTTCAAAAACGAACAAGGGGAAATGGAAGAACTTGGCGATGCCACCATGCGCGAAAATGGCAATATCGTTTTTTGCCGCAAAACCGGTGCAAGCGAAGTAAACCCTG
>CBIHNR010000250.1:0-6776 GCA_966211215.1 uncultured Pedobacter sp. | reverse complement strand
GATGGTAAAAACGAAGTGGTTGTACTGGAATTAATTAAACCAGCTCAAAATCGGCTTCAAGGTATTAAGAAACCGATTTTAAGTAGCCTGAAAAATAACTAGTCTCTCGGGGCCAGGCTATTATATGTTAAACCTGCAATTCAAAAAAGGATTGCAGGTTTTTTTTATGGTGCAAGGCCGGCCATTTTATTTTTAAGAATTGAAAAAAGTTTAATAAAAGAAAAGAAGAGTCAGGATAGAACGTTAAAAATAAGAGGTTTAGTAATAAGCTGAGTTTGTATCAAGGATATGTCGTTAAGTTAAGTGGTTTGTGAAGACACAAATGTTATTAAGTTAAGGCTCGGAAGTTGCAGGTGGAGACACCTGCAACGGCAGGCACCGCTGCTGGTGTCCCCACTACAGCTTAACTTAACGGTATTGATCAAGAATAGAGACCATATTCTGGAAAATTTTCCGAAGAGGCCTTTTAGCTTATAAAAGAGTCCTAAAAAATAATTAAATTTAGTTTAATGTATTGGGTTTAAGTGTGTTGTGTTTGATTGAGTCAGTTAAAGCCAATAGTTATGGACATTTTAGATAAGATTAGTCAGAAGTTTGTAGACTTACATCATTCTGAACCGTTAATTTTCAAATCACCGGGAAGAATAAATATAATAGGCGAACATACCGACTACAACGCCGGCAAAGTGCTGCCTGCTGCAATTGATAAAAACATTTACATGGCAGTGGGCTTTCGGGACGACGATGAGATAAATCTATATGCGGCAGACTACTCCGACCAATGTGTGGCTCATCTGCACGAACTAAAACCGGCCTGGAAACTCTGGCCTAATTATAGCCTGGGGGTAATTAATGAAATTGCCAAGCGAGGATTTGAACTGAGAGGTTTGAATATTGTTTTTGGGGGCGATATTCCGCTGGCAGTTGGCTTGTCTTCTTCTGCTGCAATAACCTGTGCTACTGTATTTGCATTGAATTACCTTTTCAGCTTTAACTTACCAAGGCTCGATATGGCTAAAATAGCGCAGGCCGCCGAGCACAATTTTGTTGGAGTACACTGCGGGCTAATGGATCAGTTTGCAAGCCTGTACGGCAAAACCGGGAATTTAATTAAGCTGGATTGCAAAACTAACGACTACCAATATATCCCATTCCTACCTAAAGACTTTAAATTAATATTATTTGATACAGGAATTAAACACCACCTGGTATCATCGGCCTATAATGACCGCCGGCAAGAATGCGAGACTGGACTTGGACTGGTAATGCAACATCAGCCAGAGGTACAAGACATGTCGCAGGTAACCGAAAACATGCTCTATAATTATGTAAAGCCGGTAAATGAAACGGTATTTAAACGCTGCCTGTACGTTATTCAGGAAAACCGCCGTTTGGAAGATGCCTGCTCAGCCATTCAGAATGAGGATTTTGAATTATTGGGGAAGCGCATGTTTGAAACACACGAAGGCTTAAAAACGCTTTACGAAGTAAGTTGTGCCGAATGTGATTTTCTGGTGGATTTATGCCACAAAAGCCCATATGTCCTGGGGGCACGGGTGCAAGGAGGAGGTTTTGGGGGCTGTATAATAAACCTGATTAAAAATGAACAGGCCGAGGAAGTTAGTGAGCTTGCAAAAGCAGAATACAAAGCCAGGTTTGCTAAAGATTTAAAAGTATACAATGTATTTCCAAGCAACGGAACAAGGCTGATCAAAACAAATAACGAGGAAATGCTTGCCGCGATGCTTTAGGCGGTTTGATTATATAGATATTATATAACGGCTTATTGAAAAACAATGAGCCGTTTTTGCATTGTAAGGACTTAAAACAACGAGCTAAAATGTGACTGTTATTTGCTAAAATGCAACAAGACATTCTTTTATTCCTTCCTAATTTTGATAGAGATAAAAGAAGCAACACACTTTAGTTTTATTATATATGAAAGCAAGACTGGTTGAATCCCTTGTGCTGATTTTTACCTTTGGCCTGGCCATCCCTGCATCGGCACAGAATAAAGACTATCCCATTCAGCCAGTTCCCTTTACGCAGGTGCATGTACACGATAAATTTTGGGCACCCAAAATGGAAGTTAATGTTAACACAACTATTCCATACACCCTGCAAAAATGCGAACAGAACGGTAGGGTAGACAACTTTTTAAGGGCAGCCGGAAAATTAAGCGGCGACAAGCTTTCAGAATTCACCTTTGATGATACCGACATATATAAAGTAATTGAAGGTGCATCTTATGCCATGCAGGTGAAGAAAAATCCCAGGCTTGAAAAATATATAGATTCTTTGATCGCAATTATTGGGGATGCTCAAGAGAAAGACGGCTACTTATATACCTTTCGTACAGTAAAAGCAGCCAAGCCACATGCCTGGATTGGCAGTGCCCGTTGGGAAAAAGAAGAAGATTTAAGCCATGAATTGTACAACTCTGGCCATTTGTTCGAAGCAGCCACTGCGCACTATCTGGCTACTGGTAAACGCAGTTTTTTAAATATCGCCATAAAAAATGCAGATCTCTTAGTTAAGGACTTCGGTCCCGGAAAAGTTGAAAAATATCCTGGTCATCAGGTAGTTGAAATGGGACTGGTTAAACTGTACAGAGTAACCGGAAACAAGAACTACCTCGACTTAGCTAAGTTCTTTCTGGATGTAAGAGGCCCCAAAGGAGATGCCTACCATCAGGGGCATGCTAAGGTTGTTGACCAGCACGAGGCCGTGGGGCATGCCGTTCGCGCTACTTATATGTATACCGGCATGGCCGATGTTGCAGCTATTACCGGCGACCAGAAATACCTTGCAGCCATTGATGATATATGGCAGGATGTAGTCAATAAAAAGCTTTATATCACAGGAGGGATTGGTGCAACAGGTAATGGCGAGGCTTTTGGCGAAGCCTATCAGTTGCCTAATATGTCGGCTTATGCCGAAACCTGCGCCGCAATAGCTAATGTGTATTGGAATAGCAGGATGTTCCAGCTACATGGAGAATCGAAGTATTACGATGTATTGGAACGTACTCTTTATAACGGATTGCTTTCGGGAGTATCTTTAAGCGGTGACCGTTTTTTCTACCCTAATCCCTTGGCATCCATGCATCAGCACCAGCGCAGCGCCTGGTTTAGTTGCGCCTGCTGCATTTCCAACATGACACGCTTTTTGCCTTCTGTTCCGGGATACGTGTACGCCCAAAATAAAAACAACCTGTACATCAACCTTTTCATGAGCAATAAGGCTGAGATAAAACTTAGTTCAGGAAAAGTAAGTGTTTCTCAAACAACCGATTATCCCTGGAATGGTAAAATTGATTTATCGATCAACCCTGAAAATACCTTGTCTTTTGCTTTAAATATTCGCATCCCCGGATGGGCAAAACAACAACCTGTTCCTGGCGATTTGTACAGCTATATGAATCCGAACAAACAAGCCATCACCTTATTGCTAAATGGAAAGCCCGTTGATTATAAGATGGTTAAAGGCTATGCTGTTATTGAACGGAAATGGAAAAAAGGCGATAAATTAAGTTTCACGCTGCCAATGGATGTTCAAAAGGTGGTAGCAAATTCAAGAGTGAAAGATGATATCGGCCGTTTTGCATTCGAACGCGGCCCAGTTGTGTACTGCCTGGAAGGCCCTGATAATAAAGATAGCCTGGTTCAAAATATCCTTATCGATAAAAACGCCGAAGCTAAAATGTCGTTCGCTGCTAATAAACTCAATGGAATTGAGCAGTTAAGCGTTCCCGGCATCAGCGCTAAAAGGCAATTAAATAGTAGTGCTTTACTTAAAACAGAGCAAACAGTTACAGCTATCCCTTATTACGCCTGGAACAACCGCGGCCATAGTGAAATGACCGTTTGGATCCCGTACGAAGAATCGGCAGCAAAGCCTCAACCGGCTCCAACTATTGCTTCGCAAAGTAAAGTTTTATCATCTTTAAAAAATGCACGCCTGCTAAATGCAATAAAAGACCAGTACGCCCCGGCGGACTCCAAAGATGCCAGCTATCCGTACCTGCACTGGTGGCCAAAGAAAAACACCACCGAATTTGTGCAGTATGATTTCCCTAAAGAGGAAACTGTTTCAGAATCAAAAGTTTATTGGTTCGATGACGGGCCTTGGGGCGGTTGCCGAATTCCCGATTCATATAACATTCTTTATTTGAAGGATGGAAAGTGGGAGCCTGTAGAAGTAGTGAGTAACACCGGAATTGCCAAAGATAAATTTAATGTGATGCAATTTAAGCCGGTAAAAAGTACTGCATTAAGGCTGGAACTGAAGCTGCCTGCAGACAATGCTTCGGGAATTCACGAATGGATAGTTCAATAATTGGCTGGTTAAATATCAAGAAGGGGTGATTGGTGAAGGCATAATCGCCCCTTTGTTTTTTCAACTTACCTGAATTTATTTGCGCACGCATCGAGTGTTCTGGCCATAATCGATTCCTCGAAACAAAAATGCACATCAGCTTATGCCAGCACTAAAGTAATTAAAACGCACTTCACGTGATACTGCCACTTCAACCCGCATAATTCAAATACATTATTATAATTATAGCCAGTGCTTTTTATAGTTCAATAGATATTTTCACCTTTCCTCCTAATCCTTTCTCAACAATGTCAAATAATGTCTTCAAAGTCAGATTACTTCCATTGTTCTCAATTCGGGAAATATATTCTCTTTTTCGGTCAACAAGCTCTGCTAGTTCGGATTGAGTTAAATGTCGGTCTTCTCTTGCTTTTCTAAGCAGCAATCCAATTTTAAAACTTTCAAAGTCTCTCTCAAGCTCGTCACGCCGTTCTGTCCCTTTTTCGCCGTAAACGGTATCTTTTATTTCCTTCCAGCTCTTAGTTTCCATTTTTCTCTGCTTTTAATTCAAAATATTCATGCATTAAGCGAAGCGCTTTATCAATTTCGTTTTTGGGAGTCTTTTGAGTCTTCTTTTGAAAGCCATTTAATAAGACCACCAGTCTTTCATTATCGAAGAAGCAGAACACCCTCCAAATATTCGATCCCAATTGAATCCTCGCTTCATAAAGTCCATCAGTTCCAACTAGAAATTTTAGGTAATTTGCTGGAACTCTTTCCAGAGTTTCGATAGCCTCAATTATTTTAAAGATCTTGTCTTGAACCTTTTTGGGCTGAGCAACAAGAAAGTTCTCAAAATAGTTTTTGAAAGCTATAACTTCTCTTACTTTCATTAGTACAAAAGTAACTTATAAGTTACTTTAATCAAAATTTGGGGGAATCAAGTCAGAGGCGATGGTTAGGTTTTTTAGCGTTTGGCTATAACTTGCCTATTACCACATTTTAACCTCCAAGAAACCAAGCTCGGGTACATTGTTAAAATCAAGCCACTATGTGCTAATTTATAATAAAGCAGCCCTTTTTCGACTCCTTATTTTTGAATTAACAAAAGATATAGAATATGAAAGTTACCTGGAATGGGGTGTACCCGGCGATTACGACAAAATTTGATGACAATGATGAAATCGATTTCGAGGCTTATGATAGAGGATTGAAAGGGCAGTTGGAAGCTGGTGTAGACGGAATAATAGTAGGAGGTTCTTTAGGGGAAGCAAGCACATTATCAAACGAGGAGAAATTAGCACTAACGGAACACACCGTTAAATATGTAAATGGAAAAATACCGGTAATTTTCAGTATTGCAGAACAGTCAACCAAAGTAGCAAAATACCTGGCAGAAAAAGCCTACGAAAAAGGAGCCAATGGCTTAATGATTCTGCCGCCGCTTCGTTATTTTGCAAGCGATGATGAAACAATTGCATTCTTTTCAGAAATAGCGGAAACTACGCCATTGCCTATCATTATTTACAACAATCCGGTAGATTATAAAATCACTGTATCTCTGGATATGTTCGAAAAGCTATCTAAGTATGAAAACATACAAGCGGTAAAAGAATCTACCCGCGATGTAAGCAACGTAACCCGAATGATTAACCGTTTTGGCAATCGTTTTAAAATTCTCTGCGGCGTTGACCCGCTGGCTCTCGAAAGTTTATTTATGGGAGCGCACGGCTGGGTTGCCGGCCTGGTAGATGCATTTCCGAAGGAGACCGTGGCAATTTACCGTTTAGCAAAAGCTGGCCGCTACGAAGAAGCTTTGGCTATATACCGTTGGTTTTTGCCATTACTAGAACTTGATATTCACCCCAAATTGGTTCAAAATATTAAGTTAGCAGAAGTGCATACAAATTTAGGTACAGAAAATGTACGTGCACCGCGTTTGCCTTTATCAGGAGCGGAGCGGGAGCGTGTACTAAAAGTAATAAAGGATTCATTGGCAAGCAGGCCGGTACTTCCTGAAGGAAGCTGGGGCCCGAAAGAAGTAGTAGTTGCCTAAAACAGCCTTACATTTATCTATATGGACGGAAGAAATATTATTGGATCAGAATATGTTGAAGCAGCGGATAACTCTTTCAGAGCTCTTAACCCGCAAACAGGGCTGCCGCTGGAGGGTGAATTTTATCCTGCAAACAGCAAGGATGTGGATGCTGCCCTTAAACTAGCTGATGCTGCCTTTAAAATCTATAAAAACCTGCACAAACACAAAAAAGCGGCGTTTTTGCGCGCCATAGGCGAAGAAATAATTGCCACCGGCGATGCACTTATTCAGCGGGCATGCGAAGAAACAGGATTGCCTGCCGCCCGGATAATAGGCGAGCGTGGCAGGACTGTAACTCAACTTAATATGTTTGCCGATGTGGTAGAAGAAGGCTCCTGGGTGGAGGCAATCATCGACCCTG
>CBIHNR010000249.1:0-6848 GCA_966211215.1 uncultured Pedobacter sp. | reverse complement strand
CTATTCAGGGACTCCGAAATATTCGCATAGCCCACCGTATGATGGAGGGTTTATTTGGGCGAAAGACTCTTTAGGCAGAGATTGGATTTCGGTCGCATGCCAACTTATAGGTGGAAGTGTTTGGTACCCGTGTAAGGATCACTATAGTGAGGAGCCTGATCGTGGAGCATCGTTGACTATATCAATCGATGACTCATTGGGTGTTGTGGTGGCAAATGGCAGACTGAAATCGCTAAACTCAGTTTCAAAAGGGAAAACTGAATATACGTGGGCAGTTACAAACCCAATCAACAACTATGGTATTTCCTTTTACATTGGAAACTACATCAACATCCACAGACAATACGATGGAGAGAAAGGTAACTTAGACATGGACTTCTGGGTGTTGGATTATAATCGAGAGAAAGCAGTCCGCCATTTGATACCGGAAACATTTAAGACCATTAAAGCTTTTGAAAAGTGGTTAGGCCCTTATCCATTTTATGAGGATGGACTTAAAATGGTCGAATCATCATACATCGGAATGGAACATCAAAGTGCAGTAGCGTACGGGAATAAGTTCAAATATGGACGATTCTCATTGACAAATTTGACCACCCTGGACATGAAGACTGATCGGCTAATCGTTCATGAATTGGGACACGAGTGGTTTGGAAATAATATTACAATGTCCGACATGGCAGATCGTTGGGTCCAGGAAGGTTTTACCGCCTCTGCGGAAGAACTCTTTATTGAAGAGCAATTCGGAAGAGATGCCGCCAAAGAGTTTTTTCTTACACGACTGCCCAACAAAATAAAAAATAAACACTCCATGATTTCGGAATACGGAATATTTAAAGATGCCGGACCAGACATCTATTTCAAAGGATGGGCAATTATTCATATGCTGCGGGAGATAATAAATGATGATGTTAAATTTCAATCTTTTCTGCGGGAATTGAATCAGAAATTTTATCATCAGACTATTTACTCTCGACAATTGGAAAAATTCAGCAGTAACTTCTTCAATAGAGACTTTAGCAAGTACTTTAACCAGTATTTAAGATTTCCATCGGTACCAATTTTAGAGTACAGTATAACCAACAATAAATTGAAATATCGATTGGTAGCGGATGTTAAAGGCCTGGAGCTTCCGATTAAATTACGTTATCCAGACATGTGGATTACAGCGACAACGAATTGGAGAAAAGTAAAACTAAAAGGGAGCGAAATGTTAAAACCATTTTCGGTTGACGCCAACTTTTTGGTTGATGTGAGGCGTGCTAACTAGCGTATATTGCCGACAGTTGGCCAGGAAATTTGATATTACTATACAAGTTGTGATCGAGCATAACTCTCAAATACCAGCCCTATCCTCCTGCTAAAACCTTTCTGTTTAAAATAATGTTAAGTTTTGGACTAAAAACTTATTAAACATGAAAGTATATTCAAAAATTATAGCAATTGCTACTATTCCGGCTTTTTTTGCCTGCAATAGTGGAACTAAAAACAATTCGGCTGCCGATTCGGTAAGCTCCATGGAAAACGCGGAAACCGGGACTGCTAGCAGCACTAGTTATGTGAGGCTAAACTCGGGCACAGAAACCCAAACTATAATTCGCGACACCGTTGAAGGTGGAGGATATATTTATGCGGACCGGCAGCCATTGGAAAACGACTTGCTTTTTGTAGATGTAAGCACAGGTGATACGCTTTACGGCCCTAGCGGAACAATTGTTAACAATGCCCTTATTCAAACCGATGGCACCTGGAAATTAGATGAAGCAAAAATAAAACGCGACGGTGATAAGGTTAAGATCAAAACGGCAGATGAAAAGCTTAAAATGGAGGACGACTAAATGAAATTGAAAGACGGAACCTCTAAGATTAAAACTGACGAAGACGAGTAAAAAACGAAAACGCCTTCTACCAAGGAAAAATCAGACATGGAAGATAACGAAAGTAAAACCAAGCCACGCAATTAACACTCTATTATCCGGTGAACTCTGTCAGAAAACAGGTTCACCGGATAACAATCAAGTGAACAGAAACTCGATATCATCGCGCTTTAACTTCTTAATAAAAGCAGAATCTTCGCTCACCAGATCGCCGCTGAGATCTTTCTTTTTTTCCTGAAGCTTTAAGATCTTCTCTTCTATTGAATCTTTGCAGATCATTTTATAAGCAAAAATCTTCTTTTTTTGTCCGATGCGATGTGTTCTATCTATGGCCTGCTGTTCGGCCGCGGGATTCCACCAGGGGTCTACAAGATAAACATAGTCCGCCGCTGTTAAATTCAGCCCTACTCCTCCTGCTTTTAAGGAAATAAGGAAAATCTTAATATCCTCATCAGCCTGAAATGCTTCTACTTGTTTTTGACGTTGGGCAGCAGGCGTACTTCCATCCAGGTAGCAATATTTAATTCCTGCCTCGTCAAGCCGGGCGGCTATCAACTTCAGCATCTCAGTAAATTGCGAAAATATCAGCGATTTCCGATCTCCAATATTTTCCTGAACCTCCCGAAATAGTTCCTGTAACTTTACTGAATCATCCGATTTTATCGTTTCATCCTTCAGCAATGCTGGATGGTCGCATATCTGCCGAAGCTTGAGCAAACCTTCCAAAACGTAGATGCCCGCCTTGCCTAACCCATCCTCATCGATCTTTTTTAAAATTGCGTTCTTATAATAGTTTTTGTAATCGTCGTAAACCGACTTTTGCTCTTTACCCATATTGCACCAAAGAACCATCTCTGTTTTGTCTGGAAGATCTTTAGCTACCTGCTCCTTGGTGCGTCGCAACAGAAATGGATAAATCAACTTTCTAAGCTGGGAGATCTTATCCTTGTCGCCCGATTTATCTATCGCATTTGCAAACTCCTGTTTGAAAAATTCGTAATTACCCAGCAAGCCCGGATTTAGGAAGTTAAACTGAGCGTATAAATCGTTGGTATTATTTTGAACAGGCGTTCCACTTAATATCAGTCTGTTTTTCGATTTAAGCATCTGTACAGATTTTGTAATCTGCGCCTGCGGATTTTTGATTGCCTGACTTTCATCAAGGATAACATAATGCCAGTTAAATTGGGTTAGGGTTTGAAGGTCTAAGCGTAATACTCCGTAGCTGGTTAAAATGATGTCGAACTGCTCAAAATGGCTATCGTCAAATGTGCGCTGAACGCCGTAGTACGTGTGGTATTTTAAGGAAGGGCAGAACTTGGCAATTTCGTTTTCCCAGTTAAAAATAAGCGAGGTTGGACAAATAACTAATTGTGTACTTCCGGGATTTTGTTCTTTTAAAAACTGCAGAAATGTAATCGTTTGAAGGGTTTTGCCTAAGCCCATATCATCGGCAAGGCAACCACCCCAGCCTATATGATTCAGCATTTGCAGCCACTGGAATCCGGATTGCTGATATGGCCTTAGATCTGCCTTTATCTCTGCGGATGGAGACACCGACTGTATCTTGTCAAAATTCTGCAGGCGCTGCTTCTTGTCTGCAATTTCCTTTTGTATTTCTTCGTTGTTTATTTGCGCGTCAAGGCCATCTAATAAAGAATAATGCAGTTTACTCAGTTTGAGTTTGCCACTTTCTTCCTTGCCCACCTTTAACAATAAACTGTATTGCTTTATCCATTCATCCGGAATCATTCCCATTGAGCCATCATCCAACAGCACAACCGTTTGGTTATTCAGAATTGCTTTTCGAAGAGCTTTTAAACCAACCTTCTGATCGCCCCAGGAAATGCTTATTCCAAGATCAAACCAGTCGATTCCGTTACCAGCTTCGATGTTGAAAACCGGGGGATTGGTATTGTACCGGAACTGTTTTAGATTTTGTAATCCATAAACGGGGATACCTGCTTCCTGAACCTGCGTAATCATATTCAGGAACCAGTTTTTCTTCATTACTTCCCCGAACGGAAGAGAATAAAAAAGATTATTTCGTTGGCTGGTAAACTTGGCATGTAAGGTCCTTAAATATTCATAAAGCCCTTTTTCTATTTTTTTATCCCGGGAGATTATTTTCAGTTTACTATCCTGCTCCAGGATAAGCTCTGTGGCCTCATCAAAATCTATAAGAATGTCATCATATAGAAATTGTGGCTTTATTATCAAAAACTCGTTATTAAGCTCACTCAACATTACCCTTCCATTTGGCTCTACCTTGATTTCTTCCCATTCAAAACTATCTGAGTAATTAACCTGGTATTTTGCCTGAAGCGGAAGAATAATATTCCGGATTACTTCGAGTTTATCGGAAACATGAAATTTAATCAATCCCTTGTCAAACTTCTTTAACACGTCTAAATCGCCGAGACTTTCGGGCAGATAAAAAGCATTGTCATTTTCAAAAATCAGCCCCTTATGAAATTTGGCTTTGCCTAACTTCTTACCATTAACTGATGTAAAAAGGTTCAGGGAAATAAAATTCCCTTCCTGTTTAACCGAAAATACAAGTTTAACCGGCTCTTCTTTAACCGTTGCTTTGATGAGATTGGTGTTACTGAATTTACCATCCTTTAATGAGTACACATGAGGCCAGGCAGCCAATGTGGGCCAAATAGATTTCAATAATCCATAATAATAATTAAGAAATTTGTTCCGGTCATCCTCCTGAAGGTATGTAAGGCTATTCGAATAATACCTCATATAAGAACTGATATTCTTATCAAGCCATTTACCTGTTTCCTGATCACTGAATGTTATTACTTTTTCAAATATTTCATCATCCAAGGGCTGTAAAAATGACCAGTTCGCTTCCTTATGGAATGCCAATTTCTTAAAATCCATCCCCTTTTTCTTCTCCCTCACAAAAAATGGTTCTAGCTCAAACCCAATCAGTTTTGAACTTGCGAAATTTAAAAGGAATCCGATCTCATAATCTACTGAGGTATCTGCCGGTAATTTAGGCCTGATAAAACTGCTTAATTCTTTATTGCCGGCAATTAGCTTACGCTTAAGTTCGTGCATAAAGCCAACATCCCCTTTGGGGCGAATAAATTCAGGCTTTTTTTTAAGAACTAACTTGTTCCAATAGCCAAATTCCCACTCAAAAAGTTTGGCTTCCGGATCGTTAATAGTTAAACCGTACTGCTCTAGAATAGCGTTTTTTTCAGCTGTGTGATCTTTGAATTTATTAAAGTAGTGATAGCCAAAATGATTAGTTAACTTATAAAATGCGGCTAAAACATGTATACATAAAGGCGTTGAAACATGGCTACAGGTACATTTGGTTTTAAAATGATCAACACCATCAAAAATAATATCTGTCTCTAAAACTAACCTGGCATTTTCCTTACAGCGGAATTTATGATGTGCCGTTTTATTGTTAACAACTTCCAGCAGCCTGATTATATTGTTTATTTTTGCAGGCCCTGGATTCCCGGCCATTGGATTCAGTTTCCAGATTTCGATATTTTCCATTTGAAATACCGCATACCCCTCTTCTTTTTTTATCTGCTGCGAATGTGGTACTAAGGGTATTATTTTCTGGCCTACTTCGCTCATTTCGTCCTCTTCCTCATCAAATTCGTCATCTTCAAATTCATCATCATCCTCTTCTAACTCTTCTAACTCTTCTAACTCTTCTAATAAATATAGCACAGCCGCCGTGCTATGCTTACAGGAGCCAAAATCCTCAAACGCCATACAATCACAGGAAGGCTTCACTTTATTTTTCTCAAAAAGCAAGATTACATCATACTCCCACTCATCGCTTTCGCTCGGCACTTCAAGGCGATAGGTAACATCATTACTTTCCTGAATATTTATGAAATCGTCAAATTCATCATAAAACTTTTTACCTTTTTTAAATTCTCTTGCCGGAAGCGAATCTATGTAGTTATTTAATGCAAGAACCCAGTTCATCCTCACAAAGATAAATTATTGTTACTGTAACCATTAAATTTTAAAACTATCTGAAAAGGAGCCACAAACATTAGATAAATGAAGCTAAAACAGCGCCCAGAAGACCAAAATTGAGCAGAATACCTATACAATTTTATCGGATGGAATAAGACTACAAACAGAATCAATCAGCAATCGCGTGGAAATTCCACTGAGAACATGTTATCGCTATGAAGAGGAAAAGTGTCTGACATCTTCGTCCGCAGGACTCCCTTGGAGAGATGCCTGACACTTACAGGAGGGCAATCCAGCACCTTTTAAAAGCGATTGCTATGTCAAATCACAGATAATTTCCCAGAGGCACCTTCTTTCAGCAATACTCCAGTAAGCTTCCTTTTAAAGGCTTCAATTACCAGGAAGCTAATTTTTCTGGCAGCATCGGCATAATTTAAACCTCCACTCCTAATATGAGATACACAGTTTCGCGATTCGTCCCCAATCTGACTTTGGGTTGATAAGTCATATATGCTCCATGCTTTCTGGCGAACTTAAACCGTAGCTTCTTATTTATGAAATCATACTACCTAATAACCAATGAATGAGATCACTATTACATAGGAGAGAAATTGTGAGAAACTTTAGCACAGCTAATATTTTTTATTATTAAAAATAGAAGTTTCTTTGTGAAATTTTTTTTCACATGAATAAACCTTATTTATCGCAGTTAATTACCCTTGGCTTGGGGGTTGTTATTCTTTCCGCAACAAGTTGCGCAACAATGTTTGGTAAATCATCATACCCTATCTCTGTTAATACTGATCCCGCAGGTGCAGAAATAGTAATTACCAATAAGAAAGGGATAGAAGTTTATAAAGGTACTACTCCATCTACTGTTAAACTTAAGTCAAGTTCAGGATATTTTGCAAAAGCAGAATATCAAATTAAACTTCATAAGAACGGGTTTTCCGATAAAATCATTTCTGTTACAAGTTCCCTAAATGGTTGGTATTTTGGGAATAT
>CBIHNR010000248.1:0-6897 GCA_966211215.1 uncultured Pedobacter sp. | reverse complement strand
CTGTCGTACTTCGGAAACTAATGCTACGGTTATTAAAAAAGTACAAAAACACTTTATAGTTCGGTTCTCCTTCCATGTCGATTTTTTCAATGCGTATACTTTTCCAGTCTGTATAATTCCGAGTCTTTTTGAATTTCCACAATCCATTAGTGAAGACTAACTCCCTATCATTAATAGAAAGCGTATAGTAGTTATAAGTTCCGTCTATAAAACCGAAGAAAGCTAATAAACTTAATGCAAGGAAGAAGGCTGCCGGCTGCAATCCGTCGTTATCGAAAAAAATAAAAGTAGCAATGCCCAAAGAAAAGATGCCCACACAAAAGAAAAAAGCATTGGTAACAGTAAAACCCTCTGCCGGCAAATTCACTAGGTAATCGTTGTCGTTCTTGTCAATAGAAATTTTAGACCCATAAGGCTTTTCTGCTTGAGTAATAGAAGAAAATGGAGACAGATGATCCGCTACCCGAAAGTATTCATCACAAGTTTCGCAGTAGGCAATCCCGGTTCTAAGATTTACATTATCCCTTAAAATAGGAGAGGAGCATTTATTGCAGATCAGTTTCATGTTAGGTCCGGGTTAATGTATACATCCGATATACATCTTCGTTTTTTGGATAAAGGCGTACATCTTTGTATTATTCACTACTTCCAGGGCGGAATCTGCACTGCTTTTATTCTCATAGATTCCACTAATTAATGCCATCATTTTCTCGGGAGAATCTTCCTTGTATAAATTGAGATATTCTATACTTAGAAATGTACCGGGACTACGTCGTGGATAATAATCGCCTGCATATATATCATCATCGTAATTGTCTGGTAAGGCAATTAAGTTTTTATCGCTACGATACGAACGATCTAATGTATCTATTTTGATTCCGGTGGTTTTCGAAAGTGCCAGCATCGTTTGCTGTAAAGAAAGATAATTTTCCCCTGTATCCGCTATAACCACATAATATTCGGCGTAATCATTGGGAACTTCCTGGTTAAGATCGGTATCACTTATCCCCTGAATTGTTTTTGCCTTTTTTATCTCTGCTTTAGAAACAGCTATCTCTTTTTTCACTGGAGCTGTACTTGCTGAGTTGCAAGCTTGAATAATACTCAAAAAGAGAGGTCCCAATAACAGGATAAGTTTAGGAGTACGATTCATAATAATACCAGATATTAAATCAATTTAACAACACCTGAAAGTCAATCACTAATGAAAGTATTTTGCCATCCTTACTAATACCCCAATAGCTGGGATATACACCGTCGCCATATCCGGCTTCAAACATCATAACGTTGTTGTTTGTACCAGGAATTTTAAAATCCATCCAAATCCCTCCATCTTTTTTACGCTTCGCACTTTTCTCAAACCCAGCTTCCAGAAGATCGGTGTAAAGATTTCCGTTTGGGTGTTGTTTGTAAAACTGATCGCCAAATTTGAGATATTCTTCGGCTGCTGTTTTATCAGCAAAACAGGCCAGCCCTGCATCCACAGCAAAGCCCAGGAATTCATCTTTCTTCAGATTTGACACATTATCCTCCTTCTTAAGTGCTAAAACCCATTTGGCTGCTTTTTCCTGAGAAAACTGAAGCTGAGCAATGGCTACGCGGACGCCACTTTTCTTAGTTTTTGCTATTACCAACCTTACCGGATATTTTCCTGGCATTACAGATTTAGTAAATCCTTCAGCGGAAGTTATAATAAGGGGATCATCAGTAACGATCAGGCCAGAAGGGATATTGAGCTCGCCGATAGTAAGAATCTCGAGGGGAGTATCTTCGATTCTTTCACTTTCAAAAAGAAGGTTGTAATCTACCGGGGATAGGTGCTCTTGTTGCGCCGTATCTTTAACATGTGATTGCCGGATGCTTATGGGCTTTCTTATATCAGCATTGATAATATCCCTTTTCCGGAGGTAAAATGCCGAGGCCATAACAGCAGTTACTGAGATGGTAAAGAATAGAGTTGAGTTTGTGAACATGTAATATAATAAAATTTCTAAAAGCCACTTGCTTTTGCTAGTTCCAATGCTTTCAAACTAAGCCGGTACTGGGTTTCTCGAGATCTTCAATATTCCTCTTTAAAAATAGTATTTATTAAAATCTTACTAAAAATATCTACCTCTTAAAATGTTTACTTAACTTGAACCGTAGTATAATTTATTTACCGAGCAGAGCATTAACCTAAAGGAAACATTTTTATAATTAAACCAACCCTTTAAGCATGACAAAATTAATGACCCCAGGCGTTTACATTGAAGAAAAAAACGCTTTTCCGAATTCGGTAGTTGAGGTACCGACTGCTGTACCAATATTTATCGGCTATACCCAGAAAGCAGAAAGGAAAGCTTCATCCTTACTCCACAAACCAACGCGTATTACCAGTTTTGCTGAATATCTTGAATTATTTGGTACAAGTTTTAAATCTAAGTTCGAACTAATTCAGGAAGCTTCTGGTAAACCAGATAAAGCGGAAGCTGAAGGAACCGAAGAGACAGGCATCGAAAACAGGAAAAGTGAAGATAGTTATGTGATTATTGATGGGAAAAAATGGTATGTTTTGTTAAAAGATAAGCATACCGCTTACATGTATAACAGCATCCGTTTGTTTTTTGGAAATGGAGGAGGCCCCTGCTATATTCTGTCTGTCGGCACGTATGGAAACAATACAGAAGTAGATATAAAACCTGAAGAGATTATCAACGAGGCTATTTTAGGCCTTCTTGAAAAGGAGCAGGAACCTACACTTGTTGTAGCGCCGGATCTAATTGCAAAAGGGGAGGAGGCGTATTCATTTTACAGGCAGATTTTAGCACATTGTTTAAAAGTCCAAAGGTGTTTTGCTATCCTGGATATTGCAAAACCGGAAACTCCTGATTCAGCCGAGATTTCGGCATTCAGAGAAAAAATCGGAACCCTGGGCTTAAGCTATGGTGCTGCTTACTACCCATGGTTAAAAACATCGGTTGTACAGCCGGGTGAGGTGGATGAAGCTAATCTTGATCTTTCCGTCAATCAGTTAAAAGAAATTTTACCTGAAAAGAATGCGAAGAATGTATTGGATAAATATGAAAAAGAACTTTCGGCAGATTTAAGTGCGATTCAGCGGAAAGAGAACTACCAGAAGGAATTAAAGGCAGTAAGTCCAACCTACATGGCAATACTTAATACGGTACTCGATAATCTTAATTTACTGCCTCCTTCTGCAGCTATGGCGGGTATTTACACCAGGGTTGATGATACGCGAGGTGTTTGGAAAGCTCCCGCCAATGTATCAGTAAATATGGCCTATATGCCTTCTGTAAATCTATCCAATGAGCAGCAGCAGGGCTATAATGTTGATATTTTAGGAGGAAAGTCGATTAACGTAATCAGAGCATTCCCCGGAATGGGTACATTAGTTTGGGGAGGCCGTACATTAGACGGTAATAGCCAGGACTGGCGTTATATTAATGTCAGACGTACGGTTATCATGATTGAACAGTCGATCAAATTGGCGACTCGTGCTTACGTTTTTGAGCCCAACAACGCAACTACCTGGGCAACAGTAAAAAGCATGTTAGTAAATTTTCTAAGCAACCTATGGAAACAAGGCGCTTTAGCCGGTGCTACTGCCGATCAAGCCTTTGATGTGCAGGTTGGGCTTGGTGCAACAATGGCTGCCGCCGATATTCTGGAAGGTAAAATGCTGATCAGCGTAAAATTAGCTATAGTTCGCCCAACTGAATTTATAGTTATCACTTTTGAGCAACAAATGAAAAAGCATTAAAGCTAGCTGAGCGACCCTTCGAATTGAAAGTGTCGAACAAAAGCTGAATTACATCCATGAGAATGCAGGTAAGGGGAAGAAAGACTGGTAGAAAACCCATAAGATTATATGCATAGCGCTCTAATGAGTCGGAGACTCTTTCTCATTTACTAATCCGTAGAGCCCTTCGGAACTCTACGGACAGACAGTTGCTAATTGTTTTTTAAGGTGTTCATAAGATCGCTTCGCTAAGTATTGCTTCTTTTCATCGATGGAAAAGAAAAAGAAAGAATTGAATCTACAAAAGATGTGTACACACAGTCGCCCATAGGGAGACAAAAGGCCATCCCACACAGGACTAACGCCTATAGCGCCTTAACTTAATAGCATTGGTGGGGATACCATAGCCGTTAACCTAAGGTTGTTTGTTTTGGTTAATTCGTTGAAATAAAGCGCTATAAAGGATAAGGCGCTTAGTGTCCCCCTCTGGAGGGGGTAGGGGGAGGAATATGCGATATGTTATTGTTAAGCGCATTAACCACCTCCGCCTATCGGCACCTCCGCTCCGCAGGAGTCCTTTGGACCAGCGGAGGACAGTACTAATCGGCCTTTGTGATAAGGACAAACCTCTGTTTTTCAATGAACAATACGCTTAAGTTAACGGCTATGGTGGGGACACCAACCACGGCAGACACCGGTGCTGGTGTCCCCACCGGCACCTTTGAATTTCCTAAGTTTAATGACATTGCACTAGCTCCCTAAATGGGGAATGCCCTATTGAACTACTGGAACGGATATCAGGAAACGATCTATTATAAATTTAAAAAGATGTTGACATCAGAATCCAGTTTGCGGCGGGTAAGTACCAGCTGATCATCCATTAAGATCATATTGTTCTCAAGTTCATAAATCAGTAGCTCCCGGCGGCGAATTTCCTCAGGAGACAGCGTGCTTCTGTCTCTTTGCAGATTGGTGCGAAGCCCCAGAAGCTTATTTGCTGCCAGTCTGAGAAGAGCCTCGCCGAACGACATTCTCTCCCAGGTATCTTCATAAGTATTGAACACATATTCGCGGGAACGGATGTATCTACTCGACCAGGTGTCGGGGTAATTGAACTTGCAGCTTCCCAGGTGGTCACCGTGGTTTAAATGCATTTTTAATGCATTTTCCGAAACATTTATAGTTACGCCATTATTGGAGTTATTGAAAGAGGGTTTATGGCAAATAGTAACCTTTTTTTGATCTCTGGGATTATAGCGGTTAGCAAAGCTGCCGAGGTTCCAGTCGATACTTACATCGCGTTTTCCATTTAATTTAAAACTATTTCCCTTGCCCTGTTTGGAGCTCTTGAAGGCAAAGTTTCCCTTGTCGGTGTGTTTATCTCTGCCGCCGGAATTTCCCCGGCCTTCTTTATCTTTCTTGTTATTACCGGCTTGATTAGCACCCGGTTTTACCTGATGATTTCCTCCCTGCCGGGATTCGCCGGGACGGCTATTATTCCCATGACGGCCCTGATTTCCCTTACCCTTGTCCTCAGATTTCCCTTGTTGTTGGTTGCCTTTATCGTTCTTTTTTTCTTTCCCGGGCTGTATGCTTGCAAAGGCCATCAGAATGGCGAGGACTAAGGCTGCAAAGCCAAGGGTATATATGTATTTCATAGCAGGCGTAATTTGTGGATTTGATTGGTTTTAATGGCCGCGAAGATCTGCTTGTTCTTTTCATTTTCTTCGCGAACTTGTTTACTTCAATTCCTTATCGGCTTCTTCTATAGATTTTTCTAGTTTCAAGGTCACTTCATCCAGTTCCTTATTCGTATTGGAAAGCGACTCGGAGATGGAATCCATCGTGGCCGCTTTCGGGTCGTCTGTTTTGGTGTTATTACCCGAACATGATTCCATTATCAGGCTAAGAAGTGCCAATAAAAAGTATATTGATTTGAGTTTCATTTTAATGATACCTAAGTAATACTATAAGGAACAGGTATTTAGCTTTGTTTGTTTTTGAGGCTCTTGTATGTAACAGGTTGTGCGATAATGTTAAAATCCATATAACGATAGTTGGAAATTAAATTTCTCTTTGTTAGGAAGATTATGAAGAAAACCGAAGAATGACCGACAACCTATTAATGCTACGGGAAAGTGTCAGACACCTCGAAGGTGTCAGACACTTAGAACAGCGCCGATGCAAACAAATCCCGAGGTATTAGTTCGGCTTTTTATCAGATGGTTATTAAGTTAACAACATTACCGCTGGCGGGGGTAGGGGTGGAATAGCAGAAAATCCTTCAACGGTACAGAGGAACAGGATTAATATTAAAATAATGTGTTTCATAAGGTGATTTCCATCTTGTTGCTTGTCAGTTTAAATAGCAGAAAGCATTCTTTTTTACGAATTTTCAAGAATATCTGTCGCTGCTCCATTATTCAGCTGTTCAGCTAAACCGATAAGAAGTCCTTCCGTCCCACGAATATAGCAGAGCCTATAAACGTTCTCATAATTAACTACTTCTCCAACTACTTTGGCGCCATGTTTCGCAAGTCGGGATAGCAATTCGTCGAGATTGTCAACCCTGAACATGATACGGAGATAGCCAAGAGAGTTCACAGGAGCTGTTCTGTGGTCTGCAATAGTCTGTGGGCTTAGAAATCGTGAAAGTTCAAGCCGGCTGTGTCCATCAGGAGTAACCATCATAGCAATCTCAACAGACTGATTGCCGAGTCCCGTTACACGCCCAGCCCATTCACCTTCAACCATCATTCGCCCTTCAAGCGTCAATCCTATCTCTTCGAAAAAAGAAATTGCGTTATCGAGGGACTCGACAACGATACCGACATTGTGCATTTCCAGTAATTTGCTTTTTGCCATAGTTTTACCTTGTATGATTTTGTGTGTTATTTGGTTTATGATTGGGTGCTAAAGTGCCGCCGAAGGCTTAAGTATTTATGATTTATGGCAATTGAAAAACTCCGTCCCATTAATCACAAAAGAAAAATAGTGATTTTATAATTGAATGCTTAACGTATCGCCACACCGTCATTTCGAATCCCTTTATGGGTGAGAAATCTCTTGATACGGAGGTAGTAAAAGCATTTCAGCACTTCGACTCGGGGGATTGTTACGGCATTTCTAACACGCATTCCCCATTCTTCCATGCCTCA
>CBIHNR010000247.1:0-6907 GCA_966211215.1 uncultured Pedobacter sp. | reverse complement strand
AAGCCATTGTTATTAACAGACAGTGTCAAAATAACGATACAAGGTAGAACCGCAAGTAATAGTGATAAGGTGAAGCTTCAATTGTATGCACCTTCCGCTCCTATAATTAACTTTAATAAAAATTTACCAGATGTTGCGGCTAATGTTAACGACAGCTTAAAAGCATATCTGAATCCTGGTGCAAAAGAGTATGAAGTGCTGAAGGCAAAAGGACTATTAAACCGGACGTTTGAATTACAGGATGTGATAGTGTCGGTGCGGAGATCTCAGGAAAAGGAGATCTCATCTAATCTGAACGGAGCTGGACACGCAGACCAGGTACTGATGGGCGACGCCCAGCTGGAGGCATGTCCATCTCTGTCCATGTGCTTGCATGGAAGGCTTACTGGCGTCGTTTTTCGAGAGGGAATAGCTTATTCGACGAGAGACGCAGCTTTCTCGCACCCAATGTTGCTGGTTGTAAATAGAAAACAGGTTGTCGCAGAAGATCCGGACTATGCTGAATATATGGAACAGGGAGGCATTAATCCTACCGACATCTACAGCATCGAAGTGCTCAGAACACCTATCTATACGAATGTTTATGGCCCAGCAGGAAGCAATGGGGTGATCATTCTTAACCTAAAACCAGGGGCTTTGGCGATTGGCAGGCAGGCTTTTGGTATAGCTACTTATCGCCACAATGGCTTCTATAAGGCACGAGAATTTTATACTCCGAAGTATGAAAAAAGCGATTCTTCTGTAAAATATACAGCACCAAGAAGCACAGTTTACTGGAATCCGGGAGTAGTTACCTCCGCAGAAGGAGTTGCTGATATAGAGTTCTTTACAGAAAATCCAGGCAGTTATCGGGTGTTGGTGGAAGGAGTGGATGAGGATGGAAGATTGGGACGGCAAATTTTCAAGTTTCAGGTGAAGAATTAAAAATTTCAATAAGTACACACCTACAGTCTACCGACAGCCTCCCGCAATATGGAGAGTGCTGATTTAAATGATCCTTATTTAGGATAAATCCATATTTAGATTATTCAACCGAATGCAATAAAAAAACAACCTTGTAACCACGCTTAAAACGCGGGCTTCAGTTTAGGTTGAGCCCGCGTTTTCCTTTACTAAGGCCTGTAGATTTTTCCCTTTTCTGAGTATGAAAAAACAATTTAAGCTGTCATTGATTATGAGTGAACAAATTGCTGGCAGAGATAAACACTTAGTTAAACACAACACGCACACATAAATTTCATGAATAAACATCTTACAAGGCTATTGGTAGTAGTTTTAAGTTGCTTCTGCCTACATTCATTTGGGCAGAAGAAAAATAAATTAATCCATCCTGGAGATCTATGGCTTGACGATAAAGGAAACCACATTCAGGCGCATGGAGGAGGCATCATCAAGCTTGATAAAACCTATTACTGGTTTGGAGAGTACCGGGCAAAAGACAATGATCCGGAGCTGCGTTATGTTGGTTGCTATTCCTCTGATGATCTGATAAATTGGAAATTCCGTAAGAAAATCACCTTTCCTGACCCCGAGCAGTTAGGTTCAGGTTGGGTGCTTGAAAGGCCCAAGGTCTATTACAATGAGAAAACAAAGAAATTTGTAATGTACATGCACCTCGACAACAGCAATTATAAATTCGCCCGGGTAGGGGTGGCGGTAAGCGATAAGCCAGATGGAGATTATAAATACCTTAAAAGTTTCAGGCCTCTTGGGTTGGAAAGCCGGGATATCGGTCAGTTTATCGATGATGACGGATCTGCCTATCTCGTTTTTGAAAGCAGGCCAAGTATGGGGTTTTATATTGCCAAATTATCCGATGACTACCTGGATGTTGAAAAACAAACTTGTTTTATCGAATCACCACTCGAAGGAGGCGCCATTGTTCACTACAAAGGCCTGTATTATGCTATTGGCTCAGCCCTTACCGGCTGGCGGCCCAATCCCAACAAATATGCAACAGCCAAATCACTGGAAGGCCCCTGGTCTGAATTTAAGCATATCGCTCCGCCGGAGGCCAACACTTACAGTTCGCAATCTACGATGATGCTTAAGGTTGCTGGTACAAAGGAAAATACCGTTATTTTTATGGCAGACCAATGGAAACCATCCGCTCAATGGGATTCCCGCTATTTATGGATGCCGCTGGAAATAGGCGAGGGCAAGTTGAAGCTTCCCAAACCTCAGCCATGGTCTCTCAACGTTAAAACCGGAGTGGTAAAATTTCAAAAATAATAGCTGCATCCTGCCTTATCAGCAAGTTTCGCTAACGGAAAAAGAGTTAAATATCTTTTTGGTAGTAACCTGAGTTCGACCATAAATTATGCAGTTTGTAGGGCTTTGGGGGCTTTTCTCGCCCTTTGGGAGAGATGCTAATGCTATTAAGTTAGCGATTTGCCCGACGTGGGTTGACCTTTCTCTCCCCCTCCGAAGGAGTCCTTTGGACTGGGAGAGATGCCGAAGGCAGAGAGGGTAACACGCTTTACAGGATTTTTCGCTTGCTATATCCTTAACTTAATAGCATTGGGAGAGATGCCGAAGGCAGAGAGGGTATAAGACTATGTCGGTTATCACCTCACCCTATCCCTCTCCTCTCCGAAGGAGTCCTTTGGACAAGGAGAGGGGAAAGCAAAGCGCTTCTTTTGAATTATTTAACAAATTAAAAATAATAATTTGAGTTGTGTTCTGTTTCATTGCTCGCAATGTTCGGTGAATCGAACTCAGGTTAGTAATATCTTTTATTAGTGCTTTGTTGGTGAACTTCAATGATTTACGTATCTTGTAATAAGCCCTGATCAATAAAAATTAAACATATTTTGATAAAATAAGTGTTATTTGTACATTTATTCCTTGAAAGTATAACCATATACTTTTTTATAGACCAAACACACTTATATACAACTAATGAAACTCGTATTTACTGCTGCATTATTGAGCCTGCCTTTCCTTGCAGGGGCGCAATTGCAGAAAAAAACCTTTAAAGCCGAGCAGGTTCGATTGCAGGCTAGCGTATTTAAAGATGCCGAAAGTACCGATTTGAAGTACATGATGTCTTTGGATCCTGATAGGCTATTAGCACCTTATCTTCGCGAAGCGGGATTAAAACCAAAAGCTGCTAACTATCCAAACTGGGAAAATACCGGCCTGGATGGGCATATCGGAGGCCACTATTTGTCTGCTCTTTCTATGATGTACGCCGCTACCGGTGATAAAAAAGTGCTGGATCGGCTAAACTATATGTTGGCAGAATTAAAACAATGCCAGGATAAAAGTGGCGACGGATATATTGGCGGCGTTCCTGGAAGTAAAGGCTTCTGGGCAGAACTTGCTGCCAATAAAGTAAAAGTTGGAAGCTTTGATATTAACTCAAAATGGGTTCCCTTTTACAATATCCATAAAACCTTTGCCGGGCTAAAAGATGCTTATTTATATGCCAACAGTGAGCTTGCAAAAAAAATGTTGATCACGTATTCAGACTGGCTCCTACATATAACCAAAAACCTGACTGATAGTGATATTCAGAACTTATTACGGTCTGAACATGGGGGCATGAATGATGTATTAGCCGAAGTATTTGCAATCACCCGAGATAAAAAGTACCTCGATCTTGCGCGTAAGTTTTCGCATCAGAGCATCATGCAGCCTCTTGCGCGAAAGGAGGATAAACTGACAGGCCTCCATGCTAATACTCAAATTCCAAAAGTTGTTGGTTTTGAACGTATTGCAAGCTTAAGTGGAGATAGCACCTATCATACTGCAGCACGTTTTTTCTGGGAAACTGTAGTGAATAACCGTACAGTGGCTATCGGCGGGCATGGAGTTGGAGAACATTTCCATCCTGCTAATAATTTCTCGTCGATGATTACAAACGAGCAAGGCCCGGAAACCTGTAATTCATACAACATGTTGAAGTTGTCTAAAGCTCTTTACGAAGCAGAAGGGCTTGAAAAATATGTAGATTATTATGAAAGGACAATGTATAATCACATCCTTTCAAGTCAGCACCCAAGCAAAGGAGGCTTTGTTTATTTCACTCCCATGCGCCCTGGGCACTACCGTGTTTATTCTCAACCTGAAACCAGTTTTTGGTGCTGTGTAGGCTCTGGATTGGAAAACCATGCAAAGTACAACGAGCTTATCTACGCACATACCGATAATGATTTATATGTAAACCTATTCATTCCCTCAACCTTAAACTGGAAAGAGAAAGGGCTTGTGCTTTCGCAACAAACTCGTTTCCCGGATGAAGAAACAACAACGCTTACCTTAGACGCGGTAAAAAAAACTAATTTCACCCTACAAGTACGTTATCCAGTATGGGTGGCTGCAAATGCATTGCAGATTAAAGTAAACGGAGAAACGGTTAATTACGATGCTAAACCGGCTTCTTATGTAGCTATTAATAGAAAATGGAAAAAGGGAGATAAAATAACAATCACCCTTCCAATGCGCACAACTACCGAGCAGATGCCAGATGGCTCTAGTTATGTTGCTGTGTTACACGGCCCGATTGTTCTTGCAGCTAAAACCGATTCTACCAATTTAACAGGCCTTTTTGCCGACGATAGTCGCGGAGGGCATGTCGCCAAAGGGAAAAAATATCCTTTGCAGGAAATGCCGGTTTTTGTAAGTGCTAATAATACAAATGTAGCGCCCCAGATCAAAGCGGTTCCTGGTAAAAGCTTAACATTTTCGGCCTCTGATTTAATCTATCCGGCTAGCGCAAAATCACTGGAACTGATTCCATTTTTCAGATTGCACGATTCCCGTTACGTAATTTACTGGCAAAACTTAAGCCCTGAAAAACTACAGGCCGCACAACAGAAAATAGCTGAAGAAGAAGCTATAAAACAAAAGCTTGATGCACAAACACTTGATTTAGTTATAGCAGGAGAGCAACAACCGGAATCAGACCATTTTATTGAGACTGAAAACTCCAACACCGGCATTAACGGCAATAAGCACTGGCGCGATGCTAAAGGATGGTTCAGCTACAAACTCTCTGATAAAGAAAAAAAGGCAGATCGTTTGCAGGTTACATATTTTGGGCGGGATAAAGGCAGGAAATTCAACATTCTGGTTAATGATCAATTAATACAGGAAGTAGAGTTAAGCGGAACTCAGGGAGATAGTTTCTATACGGTTGATTACCCCTTATCTGCTAAGCTTGTTCAGAAATCAAGTGGTAGCCTAACCGTTAAATTTCAGGCTTCAAAAGGCTCTCTTGCCGGAGGCGTTTATGAAGTGAGGCTCCTTAAAAAGTAAATCCAATCAAACTTTAAAAAATGGCCAAATTATTTTTGCAGGGCGTTGTATTGCTTTTAATAGCGGTTGCTGCATCTGCTCAAACTAAATTAAAAGTACCACAGGAAAAGGACATGAAAGCCTACCTGATGGTGTATTTCAAAGATGATACCCATGGTTTATACATGGCATTAAGTAAAGACGGATATTCCTTTACCGATGTCAATAATGCCAAACCAATTATCGCCGGCGACTCCATAGCGCTCCAAAAAGGAATTCGTGACCCTCACATTACCCGTGTCCCTGACGGCATGTTTTATCTTGCTTTAACAGACCTTCACATATTTGCCCAGAAAATGGGTTTACGAGATACCGAATGGGAAAGAGATGGAAAACAGTATGGCTGGGGAAATAACCGTTCCATGGTTTTTATGAAATCGAAAGACCTTATTAACTGGACTCGTAATATTATTAGGGTTGATCAGGCATTTCCCGGCCTGGAAGATATTGGCTGCGCCTGGGCGCCTGAACTGATTTACGATCAGCATAAGCAAAAGATGATGGTATATTTTACCATGAGGTTTAAGGATGGAAAGAATAAGGTGTACTATTCTTACATGAGCGACGATTTTACCAAAATGGAAACAGCGCCTAAACTGTTATTTGAATATCCGAAGGATGTAAGTTATATCGATGCGGATATCACCAGGGTTGGTAACAAATTCCATATGTTCTACGTGCCACATGATGGAACTGCCGGAATTAAACAAGCCGTTTCAGATTCAATCAATGCAGGATACGTTTACGATCCGAAATGGTATGACCCGGAACCAAAGGCCTGCGAAGCCCCCAATGTTTGGAAAAGGATAGGCACAGATAAGTACGTACTGATGTATGATATTTATGGAATCAAACCCCATAATTTCGGCTTTAGCGAAACTACCGATTTTGCCACCTTTAAAGATCTCGGCCATTTTAATGAAGGGTCAATGAAGGCAACAAACTTCTCTTCGCCCAAACATGCGGCAGTTGTTCACCTTACCAGCAAAGAAGCCAATACACTTGCGAAACGCTGGGGCTTAAAAATGAAATTTTAAATATACGCGCACAAAAATAAATGAAAAGGATTTTAGGATTAATTGGAATGCTGGCAGCATCGCTGGCACAAAACGCTTCAGCTGTTAACAAACTGGTCGATGAGCCGGATTCGGTTTATCTTTTTTCTTACACATCTGGCAATCCCACCCATGGACTGCAATTTGCCTGGAGTTCCAATAAGCAAAACTGGTTCCCCGTTGGAAATGGGCAGAGTTTCCTAAAAAGTGATTTTGGGCCTTGGGGATCTCAAAAGAAAATGTACAGCCCGTATTTAGTTTATGGGCAGGATGAAATGTGGCACTGTGTCTGGAGCCTGAATAACACAGACAAAGTTTTTGCTCACGCTGCTTCTCCAAACCTTGTTGATTGGAATCGCCAGAGCTATCCAGAGGTGAATCAGGGCGCTAACTGCCTTCGCCCAGGAGTTAAGTATGATAAGAGTCAGGGAAATTATATTATCACCTTCACCGACTCGAAAGGGAAGTTTTTTGCTACTACCACCAAAGATTTTAAAACGTATAGTGCGATAAAGGAGATTCCTGCAAGCCAGTATATTTCCTCGGCTACC
>CBIHNR010000246.1:0-7018 GCA_966211215.1 uncultured Pedobacter sp. | reverse complement strand
TTTGATTAACAGCTCCCTTAAGGCAACCGCTAAGCTTCGGTCGGTTTGGGCGTTCGATACATTCGTTATAGTGTTAGTAAATTGGTCAATTTCAGCCTCATAACCATAAAAAGGGTAACAGCCTTATGCCGTTACCCTTTACCAATCAATGTCAACCATTCTATAATTGAAGTTTCTTTTTAAGTTTGATGTTATCAGAGGCAGAGCCTACTAAAATTTCAAATTGTCCGGATTCAAGAACCCAGCTCATTGATTTCTCATCAAAATATTTAAAGGCATCTTCGGAAAGAGGAAAGAATACCTGTTTAGCTTCACCTGGCTTAAGAAATATTTTTTCGAATGCTTTCAACTCCTTTTCCGGGCGCTTAACTGCAGCCTTTATATCTCTAACATAGCCCTGAACAACCTCTGCCCCTGCAGTTCTGCCTGTGTTTTTTACGGTAAAGCTTACCCTTACTTCTTTACCTGTGTTGCTTAATTGTAAATCGCTATAGTCAAATTTTGTGTAGGACAAGCCATGTCCGAAGGCAAATTGAGGCTTTACTTTGTAGGTGTCGAAATAGCGGTATCCTACAAAAATATCCTCCTTGTAGCGCACATTGATGCTATCGCCAGGATACTCGCCTAGTTTGTGGGCTGGCGAGTCTTCTAATTTTTTAGGCCAGCTGAATGTTAGCTTTCCCGAAGGGTTTATATCGCCAAACAACACTTCTGCAATTGCATTTCCGCCTTCAAGACCCGGATAGCCCACTTGAAGGATGGCTTTTGCTTTTCCCTCCCATTTGGTGATATCCATTGCGCCACCACCAAAAAGTACTACAATGGTATTAGGATTAGCTTTTATTACCTGAGAGATGAGCTCATCTTGCCCGAAAGGCATATTCATATCTGGTTTATCTGCGCCCTCAGCATCATAAGCGTTGTCGCTCCATTTGCTATAGTCGAATCCATGGGTCCAGCCACCAAATACAATTGCAACTTCAGCATTCTTTGCTGCATCTACTGCTTCGGCTATTAGCTTTTCATCAGCTTTTGCATTTCTGGCAATTGTGTATCCTTGCGCAAAGCGGATACCTGTATTATTTACAACGCAGGTTTGCAAGCCTTCCAGCGGAGTTATCTCGTATTTTGGGCGAACCTGTGAACTGCCGCCTCCCATCGCATTATCGCGATTAGCATTTGCCCCAATTACCGCAAGTGATTTAATAGTGGTTTTATTTAGTGGCAGAATGCTGCCTTGGTTCTTAAGCAAGATAATACCTTCTTCGGCAACTTGCTTGGCTACTTTGGCATGTTCAGTTGTGGCATAAGCGCCAGGAGTCCGTTTAGCACCAACCATATTGGTTCTCAGCATAACCCTTAAAATTCGACGCACTTTATCATCAATAACTGATTCTTGTACCTCGCCAGACTGAACCATCTTTAAAGCAGGATTAGCAAAGTAAAATTCATCAAAGGCTTTGGCTGGGGTTCCAATATCGCTTCCCATTTCCAAATCGGCTCCACCAAGTAGTGCTTCTTTGGTTGAATGAATCGCACCCCAGTCACTCATTACCAATCCTTTAAAACCCCATTCGCCTTTCAGTATCTTATTGATCAGATAGTCGTTATAGGTACAATATTCTCCTCTGAAACGATTGTATGCTCCCATTAAGGTATTCACTTCTCCGTCAACTACAGCAGCCTTAAATCCCGGCAGGTAAATCTCACGTAAGGCTCTTTCGCTCATTTCCACATTAATTCCATCGCGCCTTATTTCCTGGTTATTGGCCATGTAATGTTTGATACAGGCAGAAATTCCCTGGTCTTGAACACCTTTGATATACCCCACCACCATTTTGGAAATCAGATATGGATCTTCGCTCATATACTCGAAGTTTCTCCCATTAAGTGGCGTACGAAGAATGTTTATGCCCGGCCCAAGTATCACGTCCTTCCCGCGGTATTTGGCTTCGCTACCTAAAACAGCTCCGAAGGCATACCCCAATTTCGGGTTCCAGGTGGATGCCAGGGTTATGCCCACTGGAAGGTATGTTGAAGAATCGCCGCCTTTGTTATCCAGCGACCAGTCTCTGCCATGTTCCGGGCGTACCCCATGTGGCCCATCGGAAGTTACCAATTCAGGAATACCCAAACGCTCTATACCTCCTGAGGTAAAGGAGGAGTTTCCGTGAATCATTTTAATTTTCTCTGCCAAAGTGAGTTGCTTTAACAGGTTTTCAATCTTTTCTTCAGTTGCAGGAACTGTTTTTTGCTGGGCGTTGGTTTTAACGAATGCGACAAGAAATGCTCCGGCGAGTACAATCCTTAACAGGTGTGGTTTTTTCATGGATTTAAATAGAGTATAGTTGATTATGGTTATTTATAACTACTTATCTGCCATTTTACTTTGCCAGCAAAGGGGTCGGCAGAAAGTGATTTTCCTGGCAAGGTAATCTTATGCAGAATGTTCTCTGAAGGAAGGCAAACCAATCCCTCGGTAGTTTGTCCGCTGCTTGAATAAGTAACCAGATTTAGTGATTTCCAATCCATCTGAGCGGTGGACTGTGCCAATTTAATATGGGGGATAACCGCGCCATCTCGTACCATAATAATGGCTTTTACATCGCCAGGCTTAAGCGTGTGCCAACCCGATGAATACACAGCCCCACTTTGATAGTCAATCCATTTACCTTTTGGAAGGTAAACATTTCGTTCAGCAACGTTTTCCAATAAGGGGGCTACCAGCATATCGTTTCCAAACATATACTGGTCATCAACAAGCCATGCGCCCGGATCGTTTGGAAATTCTACAAATAAGGCGCGAACCATCGGCAATCCTCTTTCTGTGCAGTCTTTAGCCTGCGCGTATATATAAGGCATTAGTTTATAGCGCATTTCGTCTGTCTTCCTGAATGTTTCCTGAAATTCGGCGCTATATTCCCAGGGCTCTTTTGGAGGTGCCCCATGGCTTCGGGTGTGCGATGATAGAAAGCCGAATGCTGCCCATCTTGCATATAAATCTTCGGGCGATTTTTGAACGAAGCCGCCTATGTCATGGCTCCAGAATGAAAATCCGGATAATCCGAAGGATAAACCTGCTCTCAATTCGGCAGCCATTGCTGTGTTGGTATTTGCAGCATCGCCGCCCCAATGCAATGGGTAACGCTGGCTGCCTGCCCAGGTACTTCTTGCCCAGATAATGTTCTCTCCATTAACTTGTTTGGTAATATCAGCTACAGCTTTATTATAGCGTAATGGATATAGATTATGCTCGTAAAATCCGGTCCTTCCCGAATGATATATGCCATTTGCAGGAGCTGCTTCGCCAAAATCAACTTTAATAGCCCCTACTCCAAGCCTTAACAAACCGGCAATTTTATCCTGGTACCATTTTATTGTAGACGGGTTAGAAAAGTCCAGTACTGCATCTTCATAAGGGATATTGCCTTTTGCATCTTTTACTACCAGATTTTGATCGATTAATTCTTTGAAAAGGATGTTTTTAGGCGTGAAATAAGGCAACTGCCACAACGAAACATGGAAGCCGTCTTTTTTTAAGTCGCTTAAAAGCTTTTTGGGATTTTTGAACCTGTCCGGAGCGAATTTATAGTCCGTGCGCCAATCGGTAGTAAACCACCCTGTGTCATAGTGAATTACATCTGCCGGGATATTATTCTTACGAAGCTTTTCGGCAACATCTCGTCCATCCTGTTCTGAGAAATAAGTTATACGGCTCATCCATAAGCCGAAAGACCATAATGGTGGCATTGAAGCTTTTCCCGTAAGGTTGGTGTATTCATTCAGTATGTTTTTTGGTTCACCCAGGAACACAAACAGGTCGAGCTCGTCGTCGCCAATCATCAAGGAGTTAATGCCACTAAAATACTTCCCAAAATCGCAGGTTATTGGCGTAGAGGTATGCATAAACATTCCGTAGCCCCGACTGCTCATAAAAAATGGGATTGGCTTATACATGGTTTCGTTTTGGACACCATTGGCATCATCAGCCCATAAGACAACTTTCTGCCCACGTTTATCAAACGCGGTAAAAGATTCGCCGCAACCAAAAATTTTCTCTCCCGGAGATAGCGAAAATGCCGCAGCCATGCTTCTGGAGTAGTCGGAAGCCCGGCGCACATAGGAAAACGGTAAAACAGGTGTGTATGTTGAATCTGCGTTATCTGTTTGATGAATAGTTTTCGTTAATAGTTTTCCATTTGCATCCCTAAACTCAATGTGCCATGGACTTGTTAATATGCTAACCGAACCATAGGCACTTGTGTAGCGGTGCCCGCCTGCTATCTTACTGTATTTCCAACTCTTTGAATCTACTGATACTTTGTCATTTACAAGCATTAAAGATTCCTGATCTGGTTTTATCTGCGGGCCGGAGCTTGTGCGCACACGGATTGTCCTATCGGAAACAAATTGGATTGAAAAAGGTAAGGCCGGAGATACTGCGTATTCTGTGCCCGGAAATTCATTTGGTTTTGCAGGGCTTAATACCCCGAGCATGTTATTAAAAGCCTGGCGAGTTATGTAGTTGTAGCGTTTATATACCAGCTCTCCTTTGGCGCTTTCAGCATCGAACTTGGCGAGGCTATCTGCCAGGTAATAGGTATTTTTAAAGTCTGAAAAATCTCCGCTAATATCTATAGGCGAGTTCAGGAGGTTCATGTTCTGTATTTGTGCGGCAGCATTGAAGGTTGCAGGCAACATAGTGGCGCACAATAGCGCTAGTTTCTTACTTAGTTTCATGGCAAATCCAATTTTAATAGTTTGCTTGGAATCTTACTTCTTGATTTTTTTAATATATAAATCAGAGTCGCTTAAAATGATTGTTCATCATGAGGCTGCCTTATCGCCATTCCATCGCTTAGTGCAGCCGAGGCAAACGAGATGATAGCAATAGCCAAGCTTAATGCCCATTTGCTACTGGCATTGGTTTGATTACCGGAATCATCAAACTCACCTATTTAATTTGTAACTCTACAACAGCACTTTGCAAGCCCTCTGCGCTTGCCTTTAATGTTACTTTACCAGCTTTTTCTTTTGCTTGTATAATTGCCAGTGCAAGGCCGTTAAATGCTTTTCGGTAATTAACCTTAAATGGCTCCAAGCTGGTTGGGCTTCCGTTATCCACCCCCGCTATTTCGGCATCGCCAGTTAATTCAAAACTGATTAAATTATCAGCATTAGGAATCATATTGCCGTTAGCATCCTGTATTGTGGCTGTTACAAAAGACAAGTCTTTGCCGTCGGCAGCCAGCTTCATTTTATCTGCACTTAAGGAGATTTTTGCTGGTGCGCTGGCTGTAGAAATTTCTTTAGTAAGAATTACTTTTCCGCCTTTGCGGGATACTGCTTTTAAGGTACCCGGTTTGTAGGAAATGCGCCAGATAACGTGCATATCAGTTGTTTTATGCTTTTTGCCTAAAGACTGATTATTTAAAAAGAGTTCCACTTCGTCGGCATTGTTGTAGTATGCCCAAACATCTATGGTTTGCCCTTCTTTCCAGTTCCAATGGGGAAAGATGTGGAGTACAGGCTTATTTGTCCATTCGCTTTGATACATATAGTAAACGTCTTTAGGGAAACCGGCTAAATCAATAATTCCAAAATATGAGCTTCGGGCTGGCCATGGATAAGGTGTTGGCTCGCCGAGGTAGTCAAAGCCTGTCCAGATGTACATCCCCGAAACGTGATCGTTGTTATTAAATTCCTTTAAAGTCTCTTCATGTGTTGATCCCCATGGGGTATGACAATTGTCATAAGACGAACATGTTAAATCTGCATTTCCGGTTAGCAATGGCTTGTCCCAGGCGGTTGGCCAGATACGCATACTGTCTGAGGGCATATCGTAATGTCCGCGAGTTTGTAAAGAGGAAACAGTTTCTGTAGCAATGAACTTTTTATCGCTGCCCCAATCCTGGTGAAAGCTTTTGAACTTATCGTGATTGTAGTTATAGCCAATTAAATCCAGCACTCCAGAACGCAAGATATTATTGTATTGCTTTACGTCATTTGTTGCAGATGTAATTGGGCGGGTCGGGTCTAGCCTTTTAGTAATTCGGTACAGCTCGCGGGTAATTTCACGGCCAGAGGTGTCGCCTTTAGCTTCATCTCCCCATTGCTCCTGGATTTCGTTGCCTATGCTCCAAACAAATACCGAAGGATGATTACGGTCGCGGATGATTTGGTCTTCCAGATCCCTTACATGCCATTTATCCCAATCCCGGCTATAGTCGAATTTATTTTTGCCCTTCTTCCACATATCAAAGGCTTCGTCCATCACGATAAAACCCATTTTATCGCAAAGGTCGAGCAATGCTGATGCTGGAGGGTTATGTGATGTGCGGATACCATTGCAGCCCATGGCTTTAAGTATTTCCAATTGACGTTCTGCTGCCCGTACATTGAAAGCGGCACCTAAAGCGCCAAGGTCGTGGTGGTTACATACTCCCCTAATTTTAAGTGGCTTACCATTTAGTGAGAAACCTTTGTCTTTATCAAAGTTGAAGTAGCGGATGCCGAAATTTGTATTGTATTGATCAACGGCTTTTCCGGCAATAAGCACTTTACTTACGGCTCTATAAAGCGCGGGTTGTGTATCAGACCATAAACTTGGCTTGCTCACGGGGATGGCCTGGATTACGCTTTTGCTGCCGCCTTCCAGGTTAAAGGTTGAGGCTTTGCTGCCAACTACTTTTCCGTTTGGATAATATAAGGTTGTGAGCAGTGTCACCTTTTTTGCCTCGCCACTTAGGTTTTTAACCAAAGTTTGAATATTAACGTTTGCCGATTGGTTGCTTACTTGAGGCGTAGTAATGAAGGTTCCCCAGTTATCTACAAAGACTTTGGATGTAGTAACCAGATTTACACTGCGGTAGATACCCGAGCCTGAATACCAACGCGAGTTGGGCTGCTCGGAATTATCTGCCCGAACAGCGATTACATTACTGCCTCCGTAGTTAAGAAATGGAGATAAATCGTACCTAAAAGCTATATAGCCATTAGGCCGAACACCCAGGGATTG
>CBIHNR010000245.1:0-7046 GCA_966211215.1 uncultured Pedobacter sp. | reverse complement strand
GATGGATAGGAATACCTGAAGTATTAGAAGATATAAAAGTACCAGGCCGTCTAAATTCCTCAACCTTATTTAAAAGTTGCTGTTTAGCATCGATCTTTTCAATGATTGCTTCTATTACCCAATCGCATTCGTGTATTTTGACTAAATCGTCCTCGAAATTTCCGGTGGTGATTCGGGTTGCCATAGATGGCAGATAAACAGGCGCAGGGTTAGATTTTAAGGTAAAAGCTAGCGCGTCGTTTACCAACTTGTTTCTAAGTTTGCTGCCTGCCTCGGGGGCATCCTTTGGCACCATGTCGAGCAGTAGTACTTCCACGCCAATATTAGCAAAATGGCAAGCTATACGGCTGCCCATAACGCCCGAGCCTAAGACAGCTACTTTTCTAATGTATTGGTTCTTCCAATTCATACTTTAAAAGCATTAAAGAGACAAAATATCACAGGTAGGTCTAGGTAAATCAGAGACGAAAATTTAGTAGACTAACAAAGAGGATAAACTATTTTTTAACCTCTGATAATGTAATGGGGAGCGGTTTAATTGATTAAAACAAGATAATGATTTTTTCATTAGAATTTTGCAAATGGGAAAAAATGAACCACGATTGTATAAACTATCACTTAACAAAAAGCCCGTAAAGCACTATTAAGCCTAAAAGCAAGGTTTATCCTGGCTTGCATATTCGGGATTTTCTTTACAGGTTTACACCATGGTAGAAAAAGATATGCCTTCTAAAGAAGAACAATTTGAACAGGACTTATTACGGGCGATTTGCAATAAGCTATTATTGTTAGGAGAAATTAAAAATGAAGCGGAATTTTTAGAGTCTTATCCAAAAGATAACCTGGCAGACGTACATGATAATGAAAAAGGCTCTTACTATCTGATGAACAGAGAAAGCCCAATAAAACTGGTTGATTATAATTTATTAACACACGTAGTAACAATCGTTTAATACATTCTTACTTTAGAGTTTATTTAGTTGATATTTCAGCCAGTACCTCCGTTCCCAAACGCAAGGTTTGGAATACAACACAATACCTTTCCGTCAACTTTAATAAGCTGGCTATTTTTTCGGGGCTTTCGTCACAATCTAATTCAAAATAGAGCCTGATTGCCTTAAAACCGACCGGAGCCTCTTTATGAACTCCAAGAGTCCCCCGAAAATCGAGGTCTCCTTCAGCTTTAATTATACCGCCATTGAGTTGAACGCCAATGGCGGTTGCCACGGCCCGAACGGTTACACCAGCGCAGGCAACCAAGGCCTCCAGTAGTAAATCGCCAGAACATGCAAGCGTTCCGTCCCCGCCGGTAGCCGGGTGCAAGCCGGCTTCTACAAGGGCTTTTCCGGTTTCCACCTTGCAAGATATCCCCTCACCGATTACGCCCTGAGCCTTTAAAGTGATGAATGCGGCTGTTGGTTCAGCTACATACCTGCTCTTCAACGGAGCTTGCAGCGTTTTTAGCTCTTCAGCGTTCATTGGCGATTTCAAGGTTTTAATCTATATTTTACTTGATTAATTTGTGTGCGATGCTCAATTTGATCTGGCTCCATGCCTTGCAATACCGCGTTAATATCGGCACTTACCCTTGGCACGTCAAGGTAGTAGGCATGCTGGACCAAGCGCCCCTGCAATCCCGGCCCTCGGTTAAAGGAGGCATCCGTACAGTCTACAACATACACGCGGTTAGGCAAGGCGTCAATATTGGCAGGCCCATTGGTACCCAAACGAGTTCTAAGATTTTCATATTTGGCAGAATACTTTAATACCAAATCATTACGATTGCAATAGATATGTACTCGTCGGCTCAGTTTATTGAGGTAGTAAAAAGGGTTAGGTTCTTCAAATATTGTATTGTCAACATCAGCTGCTGCTAAAATCACTTCATCAAAAACATGATGATACCTTGCCCCATCAGATAATATGGTCTTAAGCATGTTTTCAAGCACGAAATTTCCCATGGAATGGCAAAGCAAATGAACTTTGTGGCGACAGGGCTTTAATCCGGCGTAGCCTGTAAAAGCTTCATTCAAAAATTTATAAAATAACTGAAAACATCTGCCAATTGTAGTGCCACATAAAACAGCATCTAAAGTATCTAACTTATACCTTAATATAGATGCTCTCGATGGCCAGGAAATCAGCACTAAATGCTTAATTGTTGAGGTTTTAGAGTTAATGAAAATTCTTTCCAAGGACCGTAGATAATTAATGCCTTCGATCCAGTTTACATTAAAGCCATGAATAAGTACCAGCAAATCGCCCCCTTCGTCTTGCATCTCGTGAGTTAGCTCGGTAAAAAATCTTTCAGACCCTTTTTTTACCGGCTCATTTATATTGAAATAGTAAGGTTCTGAATCAATCTTACTTTTATCTGGCAACAAGACATAAGAATGGGGGTTAGAACTGAGGCTATCGAAGGTAGCAAAACGAAGATTATCGATACAAACTCCGCTGTTGGTTATATCAATCTGCTCAATTCCATTATTATCCAGGATTTGCCGGTTTGTTACGATATAATATTTCATTTTCTTCATGAAACCAAATCAAATGCAAAAGCACCTCATCTGCTAAATAACTATACAATTACCCCATCTAAAAGCAATACAAGGTTGATATGTTCAACCTCTTAGCTTAAAAAAGCAAGTGAATCAGTTTATAATAGCCTATTCCCCCGGGAGCGTTGCATCTTTACCTTAATCAATAGTAACAAACTATTAACCAAAGCTTTACATTTTGAAACATACAAAATCAAAAAGAGTTTTACTGACATTAATGGATGTACTTCACAGTTTACATTACGCATACAAATTCCTTTTTTTCTTTAAAAGCTTTTATTAAAGCATAACTTTGCTCAGTTTATGCTTCGTAACGTAACCGCGTATTTTTTAGTTTTCACCTTGCTGTCCATGAATTTCAGCAGGTGCTTTATCTATGTTAGTTTCGAAGCAAATAAAAAGTTTATTGCAGCGAGCCTTTGCGAAAATAAAGCCAAGCCGAAAATGCACTGTAACGGTAAGTGTTATCTTGCCAAAAAAGTAAAGCAGGCTGAAGAAAAAGAAAAATCTCAGGAGCGGCAATCTCAAAAGAACAATCTTCAGGACGCCTTAATTACGAGAAAAGTTAATCTGGGACCTTCTGTTTTATCAATAAATATTCCCGCAAAAGCTGAGGTTAAATTTACATTGCCTACCCAGGCTGCAGACATATTCCAACCGCCTCCATTTCTTGCTTAAGAATTTATAACTGAATTGATAGATTACAGAGACAAACATATCTACCTGTATTCTATTTCATTATTTATTTTTTTATGCAAGAAAATGAAGTACTTTTTCTCGGCATTTCTATTAGTGATATGCAATGCCTTATATTCACAAAAAATTACTGGGCGTATTATTGATGCGCAAACCCAGTCGGCTATTCCCGGAGCTACCGTAAAAATTTCCGGATCTAACGATGTCTTAATTTCAGACAACCGCGGCATTTTTCAATTAAACGCACCTGCAGAAATCACCGTAAGTTATCTTGGGTATCTGCCTGTTACTGTACTGGCGCAAAATGGAATGGTAGTACAGCTATCTCCTGCCCAAAATCCATTGATAGAGGTTGTTGTATCAGCAAGCCGCGACATACAAAGCCGTAAAGATGTGCCGGCAGCTATTGAAAAGCTCAGCTCAATCACCATAAAAGATACTCGTGCAACAGCCTTATATCAGCTATTAAACAAGGTATCAGGAGTTTATATGGTGAACCTGGGTAACGAACAACACACCATGGCTATAAGGCAGCCTGTTACCTACAATGCCCTTTACTTATACCTTGAAGATGGGCTTCCTATCCGCCCGGCGGGCATTTTTAACCATAATGCCTTGTACGAAATCAATATGAATGCTCTTCAAAATATTGAAGTAATAAAAGGCCCTGCATCTTCCCTATACGGCAGCAATTCCATAGGCGGCGCTATTAATTTTATTACACAGCCAACACCGGTTAGCTCCTCCGCAAAATTCTCTCTGCAAGGTGATGGCTATAATTATTATCGGACGGATTTTAGCGGCGGCTTTTCGTCTGGAAAAACAGGAGTTTACGCTGCCGGCTATGCAGCCCGCCAGGAAAACAGCTGGCAGGATTACACAGATTTTGATAAATACTCGGCAAGTGTAAAAACAACTCGCAATCTTAGCCAAAACACAAGGCTGTCGCTTACCGGTACCTATAACTACCTAAATACACAAACCCCTGGCAATTTAGACAGTGCTGCATTTTATAACCGTAGTTATGCGAGTGATAACCGCTTTACCTATCGAAAGGTAGAAGCACTTAGAGTCAATGCCCGGATGGATCATACCTGGAGCCCTCAACATTCAAGTTCTTTCACAGCTTTTTTCCGCGATAATTCCTTAGGGCAACTGCCTTCATACGCAATCTCCAATACTGCCGACCTAAAAACCGGAAAACATAAGGGACAGGAAAACGAGCTAAATTTTAATAGCTATGGCTTTTTGGCTCAACACAAGGCTAATTTTAGTTTCTTAAAATCACAACTGATAGGCGGAGTTTACCTTGATTATAGCCCAAGTTCTTATTATGCCAACTTTTTGAGTATTGATAAGGATGCAAGCCGTAACTTTTATACTGGTTATACATCCGCCGATTCGCTTATTGATAATTATACCACAAGATTATTTAATAGTGCCGCCTTTTTTCAGTACCAAATTCAGCCTGCCGAAGGATTAAATATCACCGCTGGCTTGAGGTATGATAATGTAGTTTATAACTTTAAAAATAAACTAACATCAAACACAAAATACAAGGCTCAAGAAACCAACCATTTTAATGTTCTTGCTCCAAAAGTTGGAGTGGCGTATAATTTACCTGGGGGCTTAGGGTTTTATGGAAATTTCAGCCTAGGATTCCAACCTCCTGAAGCTAATTCGTTATACAGTTCTCAGCAGAAAACACGGTTAAAACAGGCTACATTTAGTAATTATGAATTAGGCGGGTGGATACCTGTACTAGATAACATGCTTATTTTCGAATGGAGTGCGTACGACATCGAAGGTAAAAACGAAATTATCAACGTTTTAATGCCGGATAATACTACACAAAATGCTAATGCGGCGGCCACACGGCATATCGGCGTAGAATACACACTAAACATTCATCCTCTCGCAGATTTGTTTTTACGTGTTAGTGGCACCAATGCTAAACACACGTATGTAGACTATTCTGAAGTTGTTAGCTCAAAAACAATAAAATACAACGGGAACCGAATGGTTAACGCACCTTCGTGGATTTGCAACGCAGAAGTGACTTGGAAACCAAAGGCAATTGAGGGGTTCAGGGCTTTGATGGAGTGGCAGCATATTGATAAATACTTCATCAATACCTCAAATACCAAAACCTATAATGGCTATGATATTTTTAATTTAAGATTAGGTTATGAACCTAGCACTGTAAAAGGCGTAGGTGTTTGGCTAAACGTTCTTAATTTCACGGATAAGCTATATGCTACAACCGTAACACAATCAACAAAAACTATAAATTATAATGCCGCTCCTCCCCGCACATTTAGTTTAGGATTAAGCTATCAATTATCAAAAAACATTAAACCTTAATCTTTCATGATGCAGATTTCACGTTTTATTCTACCTGTCGCCGTATCGATTCTAACAGCATGCAGTTCTCATAAGGAAACGCAAGACACTGCTTTTCTTGACAAAGGCAATCTGAAAGCCATGGGTACCTACTTTGCAACTGATAATGAGGGGAAGCCGGTTCTATGCTGGACTTCGCAAAGCCCCACCGATTCGCTCTACCGGCTTCAATATGCTATTTATGATGAGAAAAACAACTCATTTGAGCCAACTGTTACCGTTCCTGTATCTACAGGCACCAGCACTTCAGCAGAGAGCATGGCTAAAGTGGCTTTCAAAAAAGATGGGACTATTATTGCGGTTTTTGCAAAGCGATTCATAAACGAACAAAATCCATATGCGGGTGCCATTTATTACAGCCTGTCTGCCGATAAAGGCAAAACCTGGAGTAAAGCCCAATTTCTTCATTCAGACACTTTGCATACTTATGGGCGTAGTTTCTTTGATATCGCCACTCTAAAAAATGGCGAAGTAGCTGCTGTCTGGCTCGATGGCAGATTTGGAAAAAAACAAGAAGGTTCTGCCCTATTTTTCGCGAAAACATCAGCAGGAAAAGGTTTCGGCAAGGATTCTTTGCTTAACGGAAGCACCTGCGAATGTTGCCGAACGGACCTCCTTTGCGATGAAAATGGCAAATTGCATATCGCCTACCGGAGCATTATTTTTCCTTCAGGCCTCGCATCTAAGCAAGTACGGGACATGGTTTATATTTCCTCTGATGACGACGGAACTACATTTAGCAAAGAACGGGTGATAAGCAACGATAACTGGCAGATTGAAGGTTGCCCGCATTCGGGGCCTTCGCTTGCGCAAGCGAACAATAAAATAAGTGCCGCCTGGTTTACAGCCGCCGGAGGAAACTCAGGCATTTATTGCACTTCGCTTGAAAACGGTGCATTTTCAAAAAAATCCCTGATTACTGTAAAAGGCAGGCATCCACAGCTAAGCAGCCTGCCAAATGGCCAAGTCCTGGCCGTATACGAGGAAGAAAGCGAAGCCCATACTATGCAGCATGCCCATGAGGGGCATGGCAAAATGAAGCATAGCCAAACACCTTCAGGCAAATCAAAAATTGTCCTTAAGGGCCTAGGAAAAGATGGCCAAGAAATCGTTCTCAGCAATGGCAATTACATCGACCACCACGCAGCCATAACGGCCTTAAATAAAGGAGCTTTAATTGCCTGGATTCGCGAAGAAAACAGCAAATCGTTTGTGTGCTATTTAAAAGTTAATTACTAAATTTTGATGAATAGAGTGCTGCAAACTTTTGCCGCTTCATTGCTGATTACGTGATGCGCTTCAAATGAAACTGAAAGCCACAAATTGTGGGGCACTTATAGAGTAGGAAGGTAGTCATTAGTTGACTACCTGACCCCTCTCACCACCGTA
>CBIHNR010000244.1:0-7117 GCA_966211215.1 uncultured Pedobacter sp. | reverse complement strand
AAGGTGTCGAATCTTTTATGAAAGGGGTAGATAAGGCATTGTATTGTCCTCCGCTGGTCGGAAGCACTCTTTTGGAGCGGGGGACAGTATAGCGCCTTATATCAATTATGATGAAATGATCATGTAACCACTCCAGTCGCCTTATTAAATCTGGAAATAAAATCGGCATAATGCCTGGATTTTGACAGCAATAAATCATGCTCAACCTTGGCAAACAACCGCGCATTATCAACTTCAATTGTACTTGCAGAGACTTTTCAAATGTTCTTTGGGCTCTCTAACCTCATGTGGATCAAACTCACATGAACATGTACAATTATAATGAGCCATAAAAGTATCCAAATCACATAATAAGTATACTTCTATTTCAAAGATATTAAGCATATATACGGCTTTTTTGTCCACTACGGATCGAAACTCTTTGAAATACTCAATCCGCTTTTTCATCTTATCTCTATCAGAACTCAATCCATCCAGATCTCTAATAAAAATCACTAAGTCTGGTTTTAAATCTTGAAACCCGTTGCTGGCGCACGCGTGTCGCGTGTGCCTCTCAATCAAATCCCCTACAAATTTGTATTTACGCTCAAGGGTTTAAGCTATTTATTTAGATTAAAAATAAGTTTTCACGTTTTAAGTAATAAAGGTTAGTAAGCACACGCGGCACGCGTGCGCCAGCAAGGGGGCATGTATTACGCTTATTTTAAATTTGTTATTTCATCTCGAGAAAGAAAATGTGGAAATCAAGACTGTAGCTAGGACGGATAAAACCTATAAAACTAAGGATGAATCCATTAAAAAGCCTATTTCTGCCAAAATGACCCAGGCCGAAAGTAAAATAAAAAGCGAAGACTTAAAGAAAGTAATCCTTTCGGTTACTGAAGTAGTCAGAAAGGATTCACAGGTAGTGGAGAACAAGGATCCAAATGAGATATCAGCAACACCACCTGTTACGAGTAATGCACCCGCTATTGACACCCCTCAATTTAAAGTAACCTTTAAGCGCGGAAAAAAGGTTGAAACAGTACAAGAGTTGAAGATAACGTTAATGAAAGGCATTAAACCTTCGTTTAAACTAAAGACCATTCCCGCTCCTGATACTTCAGCTTATTATGTAAATATAAACCCTTATAAATTAAACTTTAAACTTTAGATCATGAAACTTCTCTCGTTGATTTTTGGGACATTATTTGTCCCCCTGTTGAACTATGCTCAAACAAATAGCCCCGACACCCTGAAACTGGACATAAAAACGGGACATCAGCTCATTCTGATTGGTGATGATTTAAATAGCTTTAAGACAATTAAAGTTGATTCTATGATCAAGAAAGCTCTTTTTTCCGTTAAAGATTCTCTTAAAACCGATAAAGAAACAAACAAAGAAAACAAATTAAGAAGTGAACCAGCTAAAAGACCTTTCTCAATAGAAACTGAATTAGGGGCCGGCGTGGTTTGGGATAAATTAAGCCCGGTTTTAAGCGTTAATTTTCTTAAGCCCAGAAAGGATTACTACATGGATAAGACACTTTGGGGCTTTTCATACCTGAGCATGGGCTTAAGCCTCTATTACTTGTTTAACAATAATAATAATATTTCGAAAGGATCGAATCTTGTATTTTTAGAGCTTAGCTCCGGGGGGCGCAGGAATGAGGATGCGAAAGACCACGAAAATGGTATTGTGGACGACAAAACGTTTGGAATTGGCTATCTGGTAAGAAATGGAAATGGCTATTTCGAGCGTAATACTTTTAAGATCTTTAGCTCGGTGGTAGCTTGTAACGGCATTATAAAACTTAGGGCAGAATTGAATATTACAGACAACTTTCGCAGGTGTTATCCTGGACTAACGATTGTAAAGGCTTTTGTCACTACTACAGTTTCAGCAAAAAGGAAATAAATCGACTATAGTAGGAATTCTAGCACGTTTGTTATATAGCAGATGACAAAATGCCCATTTTACGAGTCGACTCAGAATGCCTCTTGTATAAGCAGCTCGCATGGTATTCTGGTACCAAGCAAACCTGAAAGGCTTGACACCAAGCAACCACGGGCGCAACCCGTGGTTGATCAGTAAGCCGCTCAAGCATCCAGCGTTAAAACACCAGCAATACCTCTCTCGAAGTATTACTTAAACAACTTTCTCAAATCAGTTACACTCACACTCTGAACCGGTTCAAAAGCCTTGCTGCCAGCATAATTCATCAAACTAAACTTGAGTTGCCTCGCAGCCGGGCGTTCAGAGAGCTTATGATGAATATCCATGGAACAGATAATAAGCTTACCTGTACCCACTTTAAACTCCATCAAACTCGCCATATTCCTATTTTTAAAAAAGTTATCTATTACACGCACGATGGGAGTTGGTTGAAGGGGAAGCTCATCAGTAATTATCGACTTTGAATTTGTCACAAGATCCCACCACTGCCAGTCGCTATAATAAGCTGTAGGAAAATCGGCAAGAGCAAGGTGCTTTTCGTTGATCAAAAGCCCCATGCTACCAGGTTGATCCGGGAAATGTACCGGACTCCAAAACACTGGGGCAAAGCGGCCATCAACGCCTCTAATTGCGGCCGTATCTGGATTCAGAATGACGCTGGCCCCTTCTTTAAGATAAGTGATTGCGCTGTCTGCTGAGGATGTAAAAATTACTTTCCGGGATATTTTTGATACAGCAGAAGGATATACCCAAATTTTCCAATGATTGCTGACTTGTGAATTAGCAAGGCTCAACGTGACATTTAGTTGCTGCGCACGTGTGATTGAACGGAGGCTGACAGAGAACGTACCCATTTTTTTCCCATTACCCACAGGAATTGCCTGCTTTTCCAGTTTACCTTTAAAAAGTACCTTATTATTCTCAGTGCTTATTGTCCAAGCCAGCTGATCTTCTATCGTTTTATCAGAAAAGTTAGCCAGTTCGGCCGAAGCTACAAAGTCCTCATTATTGGTATAAGTGGCTTTATCAAACCGAAGCAAAGGAACTACAGGTGCACAGAACCGACGGAATTCTGCAGGTGCGATAATGCCCTTACTATCCCAAAAAGCATCCAGCAAACCTACCAAGGCAGTCCCCTGCCCCGGAAAATCATGGAGATCCAGCAACTGAAAACCAGCAACACTTTCTGTCTTCAGCGCACGTTCAATTTCCTCTTTGTATAAATTTGCTGATAGCATGCCACTGGCCTTTAAATATGGTTCCGCCAAACCAAGCATACCTTTTTTCCGCAGATCGTGGCGGACTGCCTTAAAATTTGATGGCTCGAGCACGCCGGTGTATTTAGCTATCTCCTTAAGGTCGGGATACACAGAGTACTGCCCAACCTCATGGATAATGAGCGGAACAGGAATGCCAGCAACTGCTTTGCTGTAATCGGTTTTAAAATCAGGAGAGTTTGTGTTAAAGATCCCCTGCCCTCTTACCCATCCCTTGTCGGTGTATTGGGTGATAAAAAAATCATCAACAGGTTCAGGATACTTACCATGCCCTTTTTGAAAGCTGAAAGTAGTAGTTGTATAAAGATGCCTGTTGTCTTCTTTTTTTAATTGATTAACCAGGTCCTGAAGCCATGCAAAATCGCCTTCCAGCTCATTACCCATACTCCAAAAGCAGAAAGATGGATGATTTCCGTAATTTTTTATGATTTGACTGGCTTCATCCTTTAAGAAGGTTAAAGTTTGCGGATCTTTCCCTACTGTTAGGGCCTACAAGGGCAACTCTACATGTAAATAAAATCCGAGGGAATCTGCTACACGAAAAGCTGCTTCAGGAGGGCACCAGGAGTGAAAGCGAAGATGGTTAAGCCCATATTGTTTCGCTGTTTTAAACACTTTCAGCCATCCCTCTGTGTTCATTGGAGGATGCGCCTCCAGCGGAAATATATTACATTCCAGCGTTCCTCTTAAAAAGAGGCGGCGGCCATTAATCAGCAATTGATTATTTACTGATGCAATATCCCTAAAACCAAACCCTTCAGTTCTGCTATCAATTAACTTACCAGCTTTGTTATATGCTTCTACTTTTAGCTGATAAATGCGGGGATTAAATTCATCCCAGGGCTCAGCATCCCTTACTTTTATTGTTAGCTTTTTACCTGATGTGCTGTCATCACTTATTATAATATTCCCGCTATCTTCAATGATCTTTGATCCCTTTAATATCCGGGCTCTGACATAAGAAACCTTGTTTCCGGGAACAAAATTAACAAAGGCCTCTACTGACTTGGACTTTAGGCTAGGCAACACTTTTACCTGATCGATAGACGAAGCAACCCTGTCAATGAGCTCCATTCTGCCAATCACCCCATTCCAGATAATCTGAGTACCGTTGGTATACGCATGTGCAAAATCCTTTATACTTATATCGTGCTGTTTCCTGTTATCCACCCTCAATGTGATCTGGTGCGTTCCAGCTTTGAGGGCACCTAAATCAAAAACCTGTGGTGCACTCAGGCTTGGCTCGGTGCCTGCCTGCCGGCCATCTATCCAGCAATCCGTTTTCCAGATCACGCGTTCAAGCATTAAACGGGCAGCCTCCATGTCATGGGAGATCTTTATTGTACGCTGATACCAAACCGCGCCGGTATATTCGTGCTTCCGTGACAGAGACATCATTACCGCCTTGTTAAGCGTCAAGGTATCTCTTACTACCTGATTCCCTATCCCAGCATCATCTAAAGTTCCGGGCAAGCTGATTTTATCCTGAAACTGATGATTGTACCATTTTTCGCCAATACCTTTATCAAGGGAGTCCAATTTAAATTGCCAGATACCAGAAACAGATATCCGGGAATTTTGCGCTAAAGCGGTAATACTCAATAACAGCGTGGCAAATAAAACTAGTGGTTTTCTCATTTGACTGAACCTTGATCTTTTTATTTTACTAAGATATCAGGAGGCCATTTCTAAAAAAATGGACGATTTAAAGATAAAACTGGATATTATTACGATTGGTACAGGCTCAGAAACCAATAGAGTCTTAACTTTTTTGCAGCATTATACATATATCAGAGCGTACAAATCAGCATTATTGCAATTAACACGAATGCATTATTTTCCGCAATGCTAGCAAAGTTTCAAATCAGGAGAATACTAAGTGATAGGGCAACTATCGGCCGCATCGTAAAAGGTAAGGCCAGGGTCGAATGCTGTTCGGGAGATGTTAACATTTCGAGCCGAACCATCCATCTTGACGAATAAACACCTTGCACTCCAAGCCATTTTTAGACTAAATCGATTTTACATATTTTTTTTATTTTTGCCCAATAACCGAAAGGCTAAACGCCTATTAGCGGTCATAAGCCAATAAACCAAATATAAACACATGCCCTGTTGTCATGCACTTTAAAAACTAACACACACTTATATGATAAAAACCACTACTCGTTTACTAAGCTTTATTATGGGGGCTGGATTCCTGTTAAACTCAGTTTCTGGAATCGCCCAAATAAGGGCAGGAATTGACTACCCGGCAGAAATCGAGAACCCTGAATGCCTGGGAATTAATAAGGAGCCTTATCACGCCACACTGATGCCTTATGCTAATTTGCAGGAAGCATTAAAAGCCAACCGCCGTGCCTCATCTTTTGCGTTAAGCCTGAATGGACAATGGAAATTTAACTGGGTTCCAAGCCCTGAGAAACGCCCAGTTGAGTTTTACAAAACCACTTACGATGTTTCTGGCTGGAAGGAAATTCCTGTTCCATCCAATTGGGAAGTACATGGCTACGGAACGCCTTTTTACAGGAATTTGGGGTATACCATTAAAAAAGATTTCCCTCGCGTAATGAGCGAGCCGGAAGAAAAATATACTGCTTTTAAAGAGCGCAATCCGGTTGGCAGCTACCGAAGAGACTTTGAAGTTCCGACACAATGGGCTGGCCGGCAAACGTTTATTACGTTCGATGGAGTTGACTGCGCTTTCTTCATTTGGGTAAACGGACAAAAAGTTGGGTTTAGCGTTAACAGCCGTAACGCTGCTGAATTCGACCTTACCAAATATTTAAAGGCAGGAAAAAATACCCTGGCTGTGGAAGTATATCAATATAGCTCCGGCACCTGGCTGGAGGATCAGGACATGTGGCGTTTGCATGGCATTTTCCGCAATGTTACGCTTTGGAGCGCTCCGCAAGTACATATCCGTGATTTTTTTGTTAAACAAGACCTGGATAATGATTACAAAGACGCCACAGTTGAAGTACTAACAAAAATTAAAAATTACGGCGACAAAGTAAGTAAAGCCCAAACATATACAGCCACCTTGTATGATCAATCTGGCAAAAAAATCACCAGCGGAAGTGTTGCAGGCAAACAACTAAATGCTAAACAGGAACAACAACTCACCATTAAATTTCCTGTGGCAAATCCGGCAAAATGGACGGCGGAAACTCCGAATCTATATACAGTTGTTTTAACAGGTTCGGAAGGAGAAATTTTATCATCAAAAGTTGGATTCCGGGAAATTGAAATTAAAGGCCGGATTTTCACTGTGAATGGAGTACCTGTTAAACTGAAAGGCGTGAACCGCCACGAGCATTGGTCGGATGTGGGGCATGCTATCACAGAGGAGCAAATGATACGCGACCTTGAAGTGATTAAACAAGGTAATTGTAATCACGTTCGTACCTGCCACTATTCCGATGATCCCCGTTGGTATGAACTATGTGATGAGTGGGGAATCTGGCTGGTTGCTGAGGCAAATATAGAGACTCATGGTTATGGGGAAAGGTTCGATGATGAACCTACTATGAAAGCCGCCATGATTGACCGAAATGTAGCTAACACCGAAAATTTCAAGAACCATGCTTCGGTGATTATTTGGTCGCTGGGGAATGAAACAGGCCATATTGGCACCAATATGCCAGCAGCTCTGAAGGCGGTAAAAGCAATTGATTCAAGCCGTCCGGTGCATTATGAACGCTTTGGAATCGGAAAAAAGAATCCTTCAGATTTTGATGGAAAAATGTATGGAACACCTGAAGAGTTTGCAGCTATTGCTCAAAACAAAGAGCTTACCAAGCCTTTTTATATCTGTGAATTTGCTCATGCGATGTTTAATTCGATGGGTTCTTTATCAGAATATTCAGAAGTTTTTGATAAAAATCCCGAAATTCTTGGAGGG
>CBIHNR010000243.1:0-7202 GCA_966211215.1 uncultured Pedobacter sp. | reverse complement strand
GACCTATTTAGAGTCGAAAATGGAAAGATTGCTGAACATTGGGACACCATAGAACCCATTACTCCCAAAAGTGAATGGAAAAACCAGAACGGGAAGTTTGGATTTTAAATTTTATATAAATCGGCAGAGCCATCTGTTTTAAATCAATGGCTCTGCCGATTTATTTTATCCGAATTTTTGCGAGTAATATTGCACTCCATATTCTCCGTGCAGGGCGCTGTTCAAACAGGGCGAAAGCCGGATATAATGCGTTACAAACCTTAAAATTTTAAAACTCGCCAATCTCCTCTCAATCGAAATCGAGGCAGGTTCTTACAGGATGGCCTAGCGATATAAGATATTTATATTCGACACCCTAAACACGGCTGCTTTAGAAATAGAACAAGCCTATATGGAGAGTTTGAAGAAATGAAGAGATTGGTTTTAGCACTTTGCCTGGCTATAAATGCCTTTGCGGCATCCTCACAAGAATATATTGTTACAAAGTTTGGTGTTGGAAATGATAGCACCAAGCTTAGCACGAAGGCAATTCAAAAGGCCATTGATAAAGCCGCTTCAGCCGGCGGGGGAGTGATCATTATACCCAGAGGCACCTACCTGACTGGAGCCTTATTCTTTAAACCAAAAACGAAGCTTCGCCTGGTTGAGGGCGCACGATTAAAAGGCTCAGACAATATTTCAGATTACCCTTTAATTCCCTCAAGAATGGAGGGGAGAAGTTTGAACTACTATGCTGCTCTCATTAATGCTTATAAGGTTGATAACTTTAGCATAACTGGCCCTGGAACCATTGATGGCAATGGCCTTCGCTACTGGAAAAAATTCTGGGCATACCGTGATTCTTTGAAGCAACTAAATCAGGTTGCAACAAATTTAGATGTCCATCGCCCGCGCCTTGTCTTCATTTGGGGCAGTAACAACGTGCACATCAAAAATGTGAAACTCAGAAATTCAGGCTTTTGGACAACACACCTGTATCAATGCAATAATGCATTAATCGAAGGTTGCGATATTCGTTCGCCACACAATCCGGTGCCTGCGCCAAGTACCGATGGAATTGATATTGATGTATGTAAAAAAGTTACCGTGCGCAATTGCTTTATCTCTGTAAATGACGATGCCATTGCTATTAAAGGAGGGAAAGGCCCCGACGCTCATAAATTGCCGGTAAACGGCCCCGTTGAAGATATATTGATTGAAAATTGCACTTTCGGAGAAGCGCATTCAACCTTAACTCTCGGAAGTGAAAGCATCGTTGCGCGGAATATCACTATGCGTAATTGCCGTGTAGAGAATAATTGTCCGGTTCTAAAACTCAAAATGCGGCCTGATACCTATCAGGCATTCGAAAATATCAGCATTGAGAACATTACAGGGCGGTGTGGTTCTTTGATCAATGTTAATCCCTGGAAACAGTTTTTTGACATGAATGGCAGTACCGAACGTCCCTATGGAACAATTCGCAATATCCGGGTTTCCAATATTAATGTTAAATGCGGCAAATTGGGCGATATGGAAGCAAATCCCTCTGATGTTGTTTCAAACATCGTATTTAAAGATATCAAGGCTTATGCTGAAAAAGCCGTCTTCGCAAACAAATATCCAGGAGTGAAAATGGAAAATGTTTTGGTAAACGGTGAGCCTTATGTATTGAATTGATACTTACTTGGAAAAGTGCAGGTGCCTTGCAAGATTCCTGCTCTTTTTTACCGGCAATTGTTCCCCAATAATCTTTTCATCAGTCTCGGTAAACGTATTCAACACATGTCCTGAGATGTTTTCCTCCAACCCTATAACGTAAATTGCCATTAATCTCGGTTGATTCATGATTTGGTTTTTATTAAACCTGATTTAAATAATGGATCGCTTATGATTACAGAATGGTTTATTTGTCATTATATTTGCTTCCCTTTTTATAAGCATGAGCTGCGGTAAGTAGTTGAATTGTACTTATACTAATAACCAAATAAACCCGGGTATGATGAATATTTTAAAAGCTTACCTTTTTAGCTTAAGCGTAACTCAATGCTACGGTTCGGCCTATGGTCATTACAAATAGAATGATGTTGTTGGCAATGGGCTACTTGACTATTGTGTTAAATAATAAGGGGCTGCGAGCAAAAAATGCCATATAAAGCCTGTCTTCGCTTTTTGTAAACTATTATATATCAATGCAATGGGAGATGCGCAGAATAGTGTCGATTACCATACAATTAACAAACTGATTGCTGGAGATAAATCTGCATTTGCCTTAATTTATAACCATCATAGCGAAAAAGCTTACAGATTGGCGTATCGTTTTCTTAAAAATAAGGAACAGAGCGAAGAGATTGTTCAGGAGACTTTCATAAAGTTATGGCTTGGTAGAGAAAAGCTTAATCCCGAGGGGAATATTTGGTTATATATCTATGTTATTGCTAAAAGGTTGTCTTTGAATGCATTAAGGGAAATTTATAAATCTGCCGCCCTTACTGAAAATTTATTTTCTTGTATTAGTGAAGCTTGTAACGGCACAGAGGAATATGTACTTGGAAATGATCTTGAACGATTTACTGAAAAGGTGATTAGTAAGTTGCCTCCTCAGCAACAACTGATTTTTAGACTGAGCCGTATTGAAGGCCTAACCCATAAAGAAATCGCTGAACAGTTGCAAATTTCCCCTAATACAGTTAAAAATCATATGGTGGAGGCACTTAAGACATTAAGAACACATCTTAGCCTCATTGATCTCATTGGCATCCATGTCGTAATTTTTCTAAAATATTTTTTTTAGGACTAGTCCTACCTAACAAGTCTGGTGTTCTCCGTTTATATCCACCCCCTCAGGGCGGCCCCATATAAACCAAACATGACTAAAGAAAGGCTTCAATATTTATTAAGTCAGTATTTTAACAATACAATTAGCAGATCTGATTGTATGGAGTTGCTTGGCTACTTAAATAAAACCGACACCCAAGAAGTTTCGGATATCATAGACCAGCAAATAGCTGAATTTGAGGGAGGCCCGGACTTTTCGGGAATTCAAGCCAAGGACGTATTCGACCGAATTATTTCTGATCCAAGATTAAGAGACAATACATTTTCTCCAGCTACCGAGGAATATGAGCCCAAGAGGGTTCTGTTATATCAGAAAAAGTGGTTCCAAATTGCTGCTCTGTTCTTGATTTGTTGCGTTGCCGGATTATATTTTTTGAAAACGAAAAATGCGCCTATGCCAGAAAATCGAGTTGAGCAAAAGGAAAGCCTCACTGAAATATCTCCTGATCGAAATAAAGCAACCTTAACATTATCAACCGGAGAGGTTATATCCCTCGAAGGCGCTAAAAATGGGGAACTGGCAAATTCAGGGAACTCGAGCGTCCAAAAAATCGATAATGGGCAAATTGTATATAATACCCTGTCGGGTTCCAATGAAGTAATGAAGGAGCCGGTTTACCATACGCTGGCAACACCTAAAGGGGGAGAATATCAGATAACCTTGCCCGATGGAACCAAAGTATGGTTAAACTCTTATTCTTCACTAAGTTTCCCCGAAGCTTTTTCAGGTCAAGAAAGGCGCGTGAAACTGAATGGTGAAGCATATTTTGAAGTTGCCAAAAATAAAGACAAGCCTTTTTATGTAAGCGTTAATGATGTTACAATAAGGGTTCTGGGCACACACTTTAACATTTCGGCCTATCGGGATGATAAGGAAATCACAACAACACTGCTGGAAGGATCTGTACAGGTAGCAAAGAATAATAAGCAAAATATTCTCAAGCCGGGGCAACAAGCAATAGTTGCAAGCACTTCTGATGTAATTGCAGTCTCTGAAGCCAGGATAAAGGAGGTAATGGCCTGGAAAAATGGATATTTCATATTCAACGACGAAGACATCTTTAGTATAATGAAGCAAATATCCCGCTGGTACGATGTAGAGGTAGAATACAAGGGCGATTTTGGAGGTCAAAGATTTGGAGGAACGTTTTACCGCTCAAAAAGTATCAGCGAATTACTGCGCCATCTTGAACGGATTGGAAAAATTCACTTTAAAATTGACGAAGGGAGGATAACTGTTATGGAATAATCCTTTACCTAAACAATTATCCTGAAAGGTAAATCGGGAGCGTTGCGACCGCTCCCAAAGCACCGTTTAATAGCTGTTCAGGGTAATCAATTAATTGCGGAAACAATCTTAAAATCAACCCAAACATTCAAATGTATAAAAAATTTACTGCATTTATTTGCGGCACTAGATGGTGCTGCCCTCCCAAAGCTGTGCTTATTATGAAACTAGTCCTTGTTTTACTCACGGCCACCTTTTTTCAGGCAACTGCTGCAACGTACGCACAGCGAGTTACCTTAAAAGTAAGGGACGCTTCTATCAAAGACGTATTTGAGCAAATACAATCTCAAACGAATTATGATTTTCTATATAATACGAGAGACATCAGGCAAGCTAAGCCTGTAAACTTGAATCTTGAAAACGCCTCATTAAAGCAGACCCTTGATGCTTGTTTCAGTAACCAGTGCTTAACCTATACTATTGAAAATACCACCATTATTATAGAGCCTAAAAAGGAGCTAAAAGATAAAAACTATAAGGAGGCTCTCAAAAAAGAAATAAGAGGAACGATTAGAGACTCTGTAGGTACGCTGCCTGGCGTATCTGTTTTGATTAAAGGCACTACGAAAGGTGTAACATCAGATGTGAATGGTAAATACATACTGGATGTACCGGATGATAATGCAGTTCTGGTATTTTCGATGGTAGGCTACATCACACAGGAAATATCCGTTAAGGGGAAAGACGTAATTAATGTAGTCTTAAAAAACAGTAACTCAACTCTTGATGAGGTTACAATTGTAGGTTTTGGTACTCAAAAGAAGATCAGTGTGGTTAGTTCAATTACCACAATTGAGCCCAAAGAGCTTAAGGGGCCAACCGGGAACTTAACAACAATGATGTCTGGCCGCGTAGCAGGGATGATCGCTTATCAACGGTCAGGAGAGCCCGGCCAGGATAACGCAAACTTTTTTATACGGGGCTTAGGCTCATTTGGCGCAGGAAAAGTAGACCCTTTAATCCTGATAGATGGAATGGAATCTACGCCAACCGATCTGGCCAGGCTACAGCCTGATGATATTGCTACATTTTCGGTTCTTAAAGACGCTACTGCAGCTGCGGTATACGGAGCCCGCGGAGCCAATGGTGTTGTATTGGTTAATACCAAATCTGGTAAAAGCGGTAAAACAAAATTCAATTTCAGGGTAGAAAATTCAGTTTCCAGCAATACCCGAAATTTTCAGTTTGCGGACAATATTACTTACATGAACCTTGCCAACGAGGCTGCACTTACCCGAAATCCCCTGGCTATATTGCCCTATTCACAGAATAAGATAGACCGCACTATGGCAGGAGATGATCCATATCTCTATCCCAATAACAACTGGATAGACCTGCTTATAAAAGATAATACTCTTAATCAGAGATACAACATGAATGTATCAGGCGGTGGTGCAAATGCGCGGTTCTACCTGGCTGGTACATACAATATAGATAATGGCATACTGAAGGTTGACGAGAGAAATAATTTCAATAGTAATATTAAACTGAGGAATTATTCAGTTCGGTCAAACTTAAATTTGAATTTAACACCATCTACAGAGGGCATTGTACGGGTGTACGCCCAGTTTGATGATTATACTGGGCCTGTTGGAGGCGGTTCTGCAATATTTAATGCAGCCATGTGGTCAAATCCAGTAATGTTTCCGGCAGTGTACCCCAGTAATTACCTTCCTTATATAAACCATCCATTATTCGGTAATGCCGTGAGGACTGGCACCAACAGCACGGGCCTTTACGTAAATCCTTACGCAAATTCAGTGAATGGCTATTCTGAAATAAATACCTCTACCATAAAAGCCCAGGTTGAATTGAAGCAAAACTTTAATTTCCTTATCCCCGGACTAAGTGCACGTGTGATGTCCTTCGTGGATAGATACTCAACGTTTGGAGCAAATAGAGAATATAATCCTTTTTATTACAACGTTTCGATAATTAATGGCCAGCCTTTAATTTCTGCATTAAATGAAGGTGGGGCAAACTCTATCGGCCTGGCTGGTACTGAATACCTGGGATATTCTCCAGCATTTCGTAACCAAAATTCACGATTCTATTTAGAGGCAGCCGCAAACTACAACCACAATTTCCGCAAGCACGCCATAACCGGAATGTTGATTACCCTGTTTAGTGATTATCTTAATGGTAATGCTGGCGACCTGCAAGCATCCTTACCTGCCAGAAATCAGGGTGTATCCGGAAGATTCACCTACGGGTACGACAACAAATATTTAACTGAGTTTAACTTTGGCTATAACGGATCTGAGCGATTCTCTTCTACCCAAAGATTCGGATTTTTCCCGTCGATTGGTTTAGGCTACGTCATTTCGAATGAACGCTTTTTTAAACCACTACTCCCTGTAATTTCTAATTTGAAATTTAGGGCAACATACGGCCTTGTAGGAAATGACCAGATTGGAGCCAGCTCTGACAGGTTCTTCTATCTGTCTAATGTTAACATGAATGATGGAGGCAGAGGGGCAGTGTTCGGACAGGACTTTACCTATAGCCGCCCTGGGGTTTCAATCTCAAGATATCCAAACGAATTGATTTCCTGGGAAAGGTCAAAGCAAATAAACCTTGGCGTAAACATGCAATTGTTTAGGTCTGTAGACCTGGTAATAGACGCATTTAAACAAACGCGGAGTAGTATTTTGATGCCAAGGTCTTTTATTCCAACCACAATGGGGCTTCAATCCGCTATTTCAGCTAACGTAGGGAAAGCAGAAAGTAGAGGGATCGACGGAACCATCAGCTATAATAAATCGTTAGGTAGAAGCTTTTATATCCAAAGCCGAGGTAACTTCACTTACGCTAAAAGTAAAATATTAGTTTATGATGAGCCAGTTTACGAAGCCTCATTAAGCCATCTTTACAAAGCAGGAAATCCTGTAAATCAATATTACGGATATGTGGCCGAACGCTTGTTCATTGATGATTACGAAGTTGAAAACTCGCCTTCGCAAAATTTTGGAGGCTCAGACATCTATCGCACTCGCGGAGGAGATATTAAATATCGCGACATCAATGGGGATGGGGTGATCTCCAGTTCAGACATGGTTCCGCTCGGGCATCCTACTACACCCGAAGTTGTTTACGG
>CBIHNR010000242.1:0-7238 GCA_966211215.1 uncultured Pedobacter sp. | reverse complement strand
CCAAGAGAAATGTCACCACCGCGGTAAGCACGGTGAAAGCAGAAGATTTGGTCCGTTCTTCTTCCACTACAACGGCCGGGGCTATTACCGGCAAAATGCCAGGCGTATCAACCCGGGCTAAAGATTCACGACCCGGCAGAGGTATCAACCTTGAGATCCGTAACATGGGCAGGCCTTTGTATGTGATTGATGGGATCCCTTACGGTGGAAATGCCTCCAGAAATTGGTTGGGAACATCCACAGTGTCAGGCGAGGATGCGTTCAATGCCCTCAGCCTTGAAGACATAGAGAGTATTTCCATACTGAAAGATGCTGCAGCTGCTATTTATGGTCTGCGCGCTGCTAACGGTGTTGTGTTGGTTACCACAAAAAAAGGCACTAAAAACAATGCAAAAGTAAGAGTCAATAGCTATTACGGCATTCAAAATCTTACGCGTTTCCCCGAGCTGGCCAATGCAAGCCAGTATGCGAGAGGCCTAGTTGAAGCGTGGCAGAATGCAGCAAATCCAAACGCGGCTGTCCCTTATACTAAAGAAGAGCTTGCCAAGTGGGAAAGTGGCACTGAGCCCGGGTACAAAAGCTATGATTATTATGATATAATTATGCGCAAAAATGTACCTCAATATAATTTGAATGCAAATGTATCAGGGGGAACACAGCAATCAACCTACTATCTCTCCTTAGGCAGAACCATGCAGGAGGCAACAATGAAAGATTTCGATTATAACCGCAGCAATTTTCAGGCAAATTTAGAGAGCAAAATAAACAAGCGCCTTACAGTTGGTACACAAACAAGCGGAAGGTTGGAACGCACAAGAGATGTAGGACTGCCTGGAGGAGACGGATACTTTTCTTCCATATTGTCGCTCTTTAGCAGCATCCCAACTTCCGGTCCTTATGCGAATGATAATCCTGAATATATGAATGCTATTCCTAACAGGCCGGATTTAAATCCTGCTCTGTTCAAAAGAGATATAGCAGGTTTCAAGGATAATTATACGAAGAACATGAATATCAACTTGTTTACTGAGTATAAATTCGATTTCGGACTTTCAGCCAAGGCTACATATTCTTATAACTACACCCATCTGGATTTTAATGGGTTTCAATATTCGTACGACTTTTATACGTATAACAGAAACGATGATACTTACAAACTGGGTGGTGGGCAAAGTGCAAGATGGCGTCTTGAAGCTCAGACTGAATCAGCCTCACGTTACGGGCAGTTCATGTTAAACTACGCCAAAAAATTTGGCTCACATAACCTGTCGTCTGTTCTTGCATACGAAAGGTCCGATTATGACTGGAACGAAAAGTGGTCTAATACAGCACCAACAAACAATTATGTACCATTCAAAACTTTATCTGAGTTGACAGGCTATGGTGAGGGGTGGAACTATCAGGCAAGGTCAGGTTATATCGGAAGAATTGATTACAGCTTTCGCGATAAATACATGCTAGGATTGTTCGGACGTTATGATGCGTCTTATTTGTATGCTGATGGCAAACGATGGGGCTTTTTTCCCGGTGCTTCTGCGGGTTGGCGAATTTCCGAAGAACCTTTTTTTGGAAAGTTGAAGAACTTAGTTAACGATTTGAAATTACGGGCTTCTATTGGCCAGACAGGTAGTGAAGCTGGCGTTTCAATGTTTGGATATTTGGATGGCTATACTTATCATCAGGGCAGTTCGGTCTTAGATCAGAAATTTGTGGTAGGTCTTAGGCCAAGGGGAATGCCTGTGACGGATCTTTCCTGGGAAAAGAACACTACTTACAATGCAGGTGTTGATCTTAAATTCTTGAATAGTAAATTTTCCGTTACTGCCGATATTTTCAGGAAAACAATCTCAGGCAGACCTGCGGGGAGATATGATGTATTATTGCCAAGTGAAGCAGGGTACACGTTGCCCAATGAAAATTTAAATAAAGATGAGTATAGGGGAGCTGATGGTATGCTTACCTTCACCAGTAAGGTGGGATCGTTAAATTATAATATAGGAGTAAATGCCACTTATTCCAGGTTCCGGAATATGGAAACTTACAAACCTCGCTTCGGTAATTCCTGGAATCAATATCGTAACTCAATAGAAGATCGCTGGGGCGGAATATGGTGGGGCTATCAGGCAGTAGGTCGTTTTCAGTCTGAAGAAGAGATCAGAAATCATCCTATCGACAATGACGGTCAAAACAACAGAAACCAATTGCCGGGGGATATCATTTATAAAGATGTTAATGGTGATGGTGTAATTAATACTATGGACGAACGGCCAATCGGTTTTCCGACCGGATGGGCACCAATGTTGAGCTTTGGTTCTAACATTGGATTGCAGTGGAAAGGCTTCAACCTGAACATGGACTTCGCAGGTGCCACAATGCAGTCCTGGTTTCAGGATTTTGAACTGAGAAATGCGTTCCACGCCGGAGGCAACTCACCAGGGTATCTGCTAACGGACAGATGGCACCGCGCTGATCCTTACGACCCCAATAGCGAGTGGATACCCGGAAAATATCCTGCGATTAGAAAAGGTACCAGCGAAAACAATGGTAGGAACAGTGACTTTTGGTTGCACGATGTAAGGTTCATTCGCTTGAGAAATTTGGAATTAGGCTATACATTACCTAAGAGCATGACAAGTAGATTGAGATCTGACAGAATCCGTTTCTACCTGTCTGGCTCCAATTTGTTTAGCATCGATAATTTACGTGAACTAGGTGTAGATCCGGAAATTGAAGCGAGGGCAGCGGTTGTATACCCCCAACAAAGAACCTTTTTAGCAGGATTTAATTTAACGTTTTAATGCATTGACATGAAAAATAAATATATTTTTTTACTACTCTTAAGTATCATGAACCTTTTTAATGGCTGTAAAGAAGATGACTGGTTGCAAAGAGAACCCAAGGATATAGTATCAGATGAGCAGGTTTGGAATGACCCGATTATGATAACTGCACTTTTAGGGAATTTTTATGACAGGCTTCCTTCTCTATCAGGTGTTTTTAATTCGGGTGTGAGCAGCGAATTTGATGATGCCATGTGGTCCGGACACGTTGATCAAAACGGACGAAATAATCTTGCATATCCAGATAGTTACGGCCGCTACTGGGATTATACTTTCATTCGTGATATCAATTTAGCATTAGAGTATCTGGATAAGTATAGTGTAAAATTGCCGGACGAAAAGAAAAAGCAATTTAACGCGGAATTTAGGTTTATAAGAGCCATGGTATATTTCGAGTTAGTAAAACGAATGGGCGGAGTGCCGCTTGTTACCAAGCAATTGATTTATGATAAAAGTGGTGATATTACATCATTACAAACTCCTAGGGCAAAAGAATCGGATATTTATGATTTTATTTATGATGAAACTGAGGCAATAAAAGAAAATTTTGTTGAAACTCCAACCAGCAAAACCCGGGCGAACAAATTTACGGCTCTTGCTTTACAAAGCCGGGCGATGCTCTATGCTGGTTCTATCGCCAAGTACAATAATTTAATGGGAACACCAATAGCTACACCGGGGGGCGAGGTAGGTATTCCTGCAGACAAAGCAAACGACTACTATCAAAAATCTTTGGCTGCTTCCGAAGCTATTATTGCGAACAAGAATTATGAGCTTTACAATGTTGCCGGATCACCTAAAGGAGAAAATTTTTATTGGCTCTTTATGAACGAGAGTTCTAGAGAGATCATCTTTGCCAAAGATTTTGCTACCGGTAAAGTTCACGGGTTTACCTATGATAACGTTGTAAGAAGCTTTAGAAGCGATATTGAGGGATCTTCTATGGTGTCGCCTTCATTGAGTTTGGTAGAAAGTTATGAATACCTGGACGGCACTAAAGGAACACTTCGTGATAAAGATGCTAACGGAAACTATATAGCTTACAATTCAATTGCTGATATTTTTGCGAATAAGGATGGTAGATTATATGGCACAGTTGTATATCCGGGAAGTAATTTTCGCTCCCAGCCGGTAGATATACAGGCAGGTGTGGCAGAATGGGTAAACGGGGCATATACATTAAGAGTTGGAAATTTAGGTTCAGTTTTTTCTGATGGAAAAAAGCTTACTGGATTTGACGGCCCGAGAGACAATGATCAATATGTGAGTAATACCGGGTTTTACCTCCGCAAGTATGTTAGTGAGAGTGCACAGGACGGCGTTCGTCCAAGTCTCGCCTCAAACTGGTGGTCCTGGTTTCGGCTGGGCGAAATTTACTTAAATGCAGCCGAAGCGGCATTTGAACTAAACCAGCCGGAAGCAAAAGATTATATCAATAAATTGAGAGAAGTTCATGGAGGCTTCCCTGCCAACAGTATAGCAACTCTTACAACAGATATCATCCGCAATGAACGCCGTATTGAACTTGCTTTCGAAGATCACCGTTACTTTGATCTGAAAAGATGGCGCATAGCTCACCTGGTTTGGAATGGCTCTGAAACTGACCCCAATGCTGTTGTACGAGGCTTGTACGCTTATCGGGTAGTTAGGCCAGGCCATCCGGATGATGGTAAGTATATTTTTCAGAGAACTCGTCCAACTCGTTTCCGCAGAGCGAGATTCTTTCAGCTGTTTAATTACTATTCGTCAATTGACCAGACAGTGTTAAATAATAATCCAAAAATTGTTAGAAACCCATTCCATTAAGGTTTAGAATATGAAAATGAAATTTTTCTTAACACTCATCGCAACTGCAAGTTTGTTTTTTGCGGGATGTAAGCATGATAACTATGAAGAGCCTAATGCGCTTTTATCAGGAAGGGTAATGTATAACGGCCAGCCAGTTGGGGTTCGCACAAACGGGCCGCAGCTAGAGTTGTGGCAGGATGGTTTTGCAGTGCGTACACCTATTCCGGTCTACATGAGTCATGACGGAACATTTTCCGCCAGTTTATTTAACGGAACGTACAAGCTGGTTCGTAAAGGAAATTCGCCCTGGCTGCAGCAAAGTACCGATACAATTGTTGTGCAGGTTAAAGGCAATACAAATGTAGATGTGCCGGTTACACCGTATTTTGTGATTAAGAACGAGAATTTTGCAGTTGCGAATAATACGCTTACAGCTAATTTTACAATTGATAAGATTGTTACAACGTCAAACAATTTGCAGTTCGTGAAGCTATATTTAGGAAGTTCAATACTAACCGACGAAGTTAGAAAGGAGCATTCCGTTAGCGCAGATGTTAACACACTCGTTTTAGGAGCAAACAATACGCTTACAACTACAATCCCCGACAATTTGAAAAACTTATCTCATATTTTCGTTCGGATTGGTGTTAAGTCAAGCGCTTCTGGTGAATATTGCTATTCACAAGTTCAGAAGATTGCTATTAAGTAACTCTGTGACGAACCGGAAAGCAGAATAGCTTCAGATCTCGGATAATATAGAACTGCCTAGTGACTAACGCGGCAGTTGGTAAATGACAAGGCCAGGAGCTTCTTTAATGGCTGAATAGATTGATTCAAAATCTATTCAGCCATTTTTTTTGTTACTGTGCCGTCAATCCCGAAAACTAAATGACGCTTACCGGTTGTAGCGTCTCGCTACGACCTCGACATAAGGACAAAAGGTCAATTCCGCCCTTACCTGCTTCAGAATAAGCTTTTGCACTATATGTCCAAATAATAAGGATCTTTCAAAAAGTCGACTTTAATGGTCTTAACAGTCTGAATTTCAGACGGAAATAAAAATACCTATATAGCTTTTTGAGCAGCCACTAAAACGGAAATGCCCGGAATTTTCTAATTAAAGGTGGCCCTGAATTCTAATGGCGATAGTTTTGTCTTCGTCTTAAAAAGCTTGCTGAAAGATTGCGAATGTTCGAAACCAAGTGCATAAGCGATTTCGCCGACTGACAGATCGCTGGTGGAAAGTTTTTCTTTTGCCTTTTCGATGACCTTATTTTGGATGTGCTGCTGGGTACTTTGTCCGGTAAGTAATTTCAGCAAACTACTTAGGTAGCTCGTGGATATGTTCAAGTGATCCGCGACGAACTGCACGCTTGGCAAACCTCTGTTGGGGAGGCTATCACTATTGAAATAATCTTCTAACAAATCTTCTACACGTTCCAGTATCTTATGGTTCGTTATTTTACGTGTGATAAATTGCCGTTGATAGAAACGTTCGGAATAATTCAATAGCGTTTCCAATTGGGAAATAATGATGTTCTGACTAAAAGTATCAATATTGGAATGATATTCCTGTTTGATGTTTTTAATAATATTCGTAACCACTTCTTGTTCCTTTTCGGAGAGGAACAAGGCTTCGTGCATCGAGTACTGAAAGAATTCGTATCTTTTGATGGTTTTAGCTAACGAAGTGTTCCAGATAAAATCCGGATGTATCAGCAATACCCATCCCGAATGATCGTCAATATTTTTAGGTTCTTTTTCTATCCGTATTACCTGATTGGGAGCCATAAAAAACATAACTCCTTCATCAAAATCGACAGATTGTTGTCCATATATCAATTTGAGGCCTAAGTCTCTCTTGATAGTTATACAATAAGAGTCCAGAATGATCCCCTGGTCGGGGTTAGCCAAAGAATGATCTATAAGGGTATAATCTACCACGCTTATCAGCGGATGCTCGGGCTTGGGAAGCGCCCAAAATTTGTGGAATTCAGTTATTGTTTTTAGCCGGATGGGGTGTTTGTGTTCCATAATACTTGATCAGTTCAAACAATACAAATGTAGAAATAAGTAAAAATCCTGAATTTAGCCGAATCCACCTTTGTTGTAGTCGCCACTGGCCCTGGCCATTGTCATACGCGGCAACAGCTACATCCAGGGCTTCCAATGCGCCTTTTTCCGTACAAACAGGATAGGTGCCAATCAACTTTCTTTGCAATCCACTTTCGGTGCGAATGCAAACAGGAGAATATGCTTCATGAACATTGCCGGCCCATTCCAACATTTCTCCATTCGACAGGTATTCTCTTTGGTGCACTTCTGCCAGCCTATGCTTTTCTGGTACCTGATCTTCTGTTACGAAGATTTTCTTCAGTTCATTAATAAAACTCATAAGATGGTGATAGTTTTGTTTTCGTCTTAAAAAGAACGCCAACACTTATGCATTGACGTTCTTTAAACAATTTATTTAATGATTGAATAACCCGTTTTCGGCAAGATGCATTACTGGCATATAGTCGCTTTTGGGCTTTTACTTCGGTAGGTTTTTTTCAATTCTATCTAAGTCTTTTTTTGTTAATGTTCTTTCTAAAGCGTTAAGTGCGTTCT
>CBIHNR010000241.1:0-7347 GCA_966211215.1 uncultured Pedobacter sp. | reverse complement strand
CGACACCTTCCCATCATAACAAGAACTGACCTTTACAACCTATAGAGCACCCTTTGTTTTTTGCTCCCGTTCCTTCTCGTCGTAATAAGACTTCAGAATGTAAAAGGCTTTCTTTTTGTTTCCCTGGTGATCAAGCAAACCCTTGTTATTCCAACCTTCCTGATATTGCGGGTTGTTCCTCTTTGGTGAGCGGAAGTCTGTCAAAATCCATGGAGACAAGCCAACGTAGTTGTCCGGCATACGCTTCATCAAGTTTACTTGCTCTTTATAAAACCACTCCTGGAATTCCTCACTCCAGCGCGTCTTCTCATCGGCATGAAAACCACCAAGGGCTTCTGCGCCCAGTTCACTAAAAAACAATGGCTTATCATATTTTATTTCCCATTTCGACGTACGCGGATCTCCCCCATACCATCCGAGGTACTCGTTTACTGAAACCAAATCAACATATTTTCCCAGGGCATCGTCCACAGTAGTAATTCCATTTACATTATGAACTTCCAGGGCCGCAGAAATCAAGCGTGTATCATCCAGCCTTCTCGCAGCAAGGCTGAGGTTGCTCATGAAATCTGTTCTGGCATCACTCACCGGAGTTTCGTTTCCAACAGACCAAACTATAATGCTGGCGCGGTTGCGGTCTCGGGTAATCATCTCAGCTAGTTGTTGCTTTGCCTTTGCCAGAACTTGCGGGTTTGTGAATTCAATCGTCCAATAGACAGGTATTTCAGACCAAACTAAAATTCCTAAGGAATCCGCGGCCCTTGTCATATTTTCGCTATGAGGGTAATGAGCCAGCCTTACCATATTTGCATTTAGTTGCCTGGCCTCGCTGAGTAGAAGATTCGCATCGTCCCGCGTAAATGCACGGCGGCCTTCCTGTGCTATTTCCTCGTGGACACAAATGCCGCGAAGAAATATCGGTTTGCCATTAAGCAGAACTTGTTTGCCCTTGGCTTCTATGGTACGGAAGCCAATTTTATCCGTAATATTGTCACTTTTCGTGCTAATTTTTACCTGGTAAAGGCGAGGATTTTCCGGCGACCATAGCTGCACTTTCGGTAGTTTTAAATTAATTGGTACACTATCACCATTTACAGCCAATTGCTTCTTAAACTTTAATTCCGGAATTTCAACAGTTAATGTCCCGGTTTGTGGGTTGTTAAACTTCACCCATCCTTCGGCTATTTTATCCTTAGCAGTCTCACTGCCTTTTTTCAGAGAAATTGAATAGTCGAGGATAAAATTCTCAGGCAACTCCACCAGTTTAACATCCCTGGTAATACCACCATAGTTCCACCAATCGGTATTTAAGGTTGGAACTTCATCCCGATATCGCCTGTTATCCACTCTCACCACCAGGAAATTACCCTTTGGTTTAAGCAAATTCTCGGGGATTTGAAAATTAAATGGTGTAAAGCCGCCAATGTGCGTGCCTAGCTTCTTTCCATTAAGGTAAACATCCGCCTTGTAATTAACCGCCCCGAAATAGAGGAACAGCTTATTTGAAGATTCGCTTTTCTGGTAGTCGAATGACTTTTTATACCAGACATTGCCTTCGTAATAGAATAGTTGAGGGACCTGAGTGTTCCAGTCGCCTGGAACGTTTATCGAGTATTTATCAGAGTATCCATGCTCTTTGCGGTCGCTTTTATTTTCGGGAACATCGCTGTTCCAGTAGGCGTCACGGTCATTTTCCTTGCGCTCCTTCCAACGATAATCGTAAGAGCCGGTTTCGTATGGATCGACGATGTATTGCCATTTGCCATTCAAACTGAGCGACTTCCTTGCGGGAATATCGGTTATCAGAGGTGTCTGTGCGCTAATTTCTGTCTTAAGCTGGGCACTTAATAAAACTGAATCTAGCAGCAATACTGCTCCCATAATAAAGGTTAATAAATGAGTAGTGGTTTTTCCCATGTGTGTTTGTTTTCTTTTATCTTTTAGTTAATCTGCGTAGCAGCGAGCGTGTGTTTATAAATGGTTAATAGGGCCAATCAATATCGGACTTTCCTGCTATTTAGCCAAAAGTAAAAAAAATATGCAAAATCGGTTTAGCATGTAAGATGAAGGGCTTTAGAGTCTTAAGTCTCGTAGAGTGCTGGAAGTTTGAATTCTTAATCATTGGTTTGACAACTGGGATTAGTCCGAAACACGTTTGTGTATCTTATCAAATTTTGCAATGATGAGCAAGTTGGAAAGCAAAATGTCTTTAAACAAAAGAAAGGTGCGTTTTCGATAACTGAAATTTATTTTATAAGTAGTGGTTAATTCAATCGTATCTATCGGAAATCCTGGCTTTCTGATACCCAATTCATTTTAATCATCCTAGTATAAGGCTTCAATAAGAAGTTTGAAATTGCATATCGGTGCCCTTCAAAAGCATAAACAAAAAATTATCTTAGTGGCCACATATATAAGGTATGCACCAGGCATTTTTTGATTTCATTAGCAAACACTCTACTACCCCTCTTACTGAGAGCGATAAGGAACTCTTTAAAAAATTGCTCGTACCTAAAAAACTTCGGAAACGCCAGTATTTTTTGCAGGAGGGTGAAGTCTGTAAATACCTGGCTTTTATAGTGAAAGGCGCAATGCGGCAATATACAGTTGACGAGAAAGGAGATATACACATTATGCGGCTATATATTGAGAACTGGTGGGCAGGCGATCGTGAGAGTCACATAAACCTTACACCTTCAATTTATAACGTCGATGCATGGGAAGATACCGAGTATTTACAGGTAAGCAGGGCCGACTTTTTAAGCGTCATCAACAACATACCTGCTGTTGTTGAAATGACAAGGGTTCTGGATGAACGCCATGCCATCTTTGCACAAAAAAGGTTACAAGCACAAATTACGATGAGCGCCGAAGAGCGATATGCTGATCTTGCCAAAACTTATCCCGAGTTTATTCAACGGTTTCCACAGCATATAATCGCTTCTTACCTTGGCATTACAACCGAAACTTTAAGCCGGGTGAGGAAGCAGGGGTCCAGAAAGTAGCACTATTCTTATTTTAAGCCATAAACAGCCGAGGCTATCTGGCAAGTAATTTCTGGTTGCTTTATGCCATCATCATTTATCAATTTCCCTCTCAATTTCATTCAACAAGAGTTTTTCATGCCATCAACCGTTGACATACATCAACGTTTTTTTTTAATATAAGTCATCGCTAAGGGGCTTTACCTATGCCAATTTTTGTGTAGTTAAACTGTTAAAGAAAAACGCATGAAAACAAACACAAAAAATGTACTTACCTGGGTACTGGCAGGACTTTTAGCTCTTGCATTTATTGGCGCTGGCTTAACCAAAATTTTAGGGGTTGAGGCACAAATCAAAAACCTTCAAAGCTGGGGATATCCTCTATGGATGAGATTCCCAATCGGCATCGGCGAAATTGTTTTAGCCATCGGACTTCTTATTCCAGCATTTCGCAAAGTAACAATCTATTTAACTTTCCTTTGGGCCGTGGTGGCGGTATTAACGCATGTACTAGCTGGACAGGCTAACATGATCGGTGGCGCAATACTATTTGGTGTTATCGCTGGAATTATATTATTGCTTCAAAAAGAGCAGCCAACAACAGCTCAGAGAGTTAGCTAATGCAATAGCGCTTTGCAGGAGTTATTGAAATCCGGAATCCGTTTGGGCATGCAATTGACATTATTTTATTTGGCCGCGAAAGGTATGCCGAGCCAATTATTGCACTAGGCCCTTTCGTAATGAATACACATGAAGAGATTGTTGGTGCCTACGAAGATTTCTACAATGGTAAATACGGCCAAATAAAATATTAAGCGGTACAACTGCCAAGATAGCATTAGCTGTAACTTTAGCATATGCCCAAACGAGGAATTGCTCATATTTTTTATATTTTAGGCTCGATGTAGAACAAGGTGTGCTTTGTTCGTTGAGCCTGAAATTATATTTATAGACCGATTGCTGATGAGTCTGGATAAAGCCATTTTATACACATGATTGAAATAGTTCCACTCCAATTGCGGCACGCAGCTGCCAGAGAGGAGGCGATAACAGAGCTCTGGCACGACCCCTATTCGAAATACATTGCTGATAATATTAAACTTAGAGCAAATAATATCAGCTGGCTTGAGCATGCCCAGTCGACAAATCTTAAGCAAGGCATATCACGTTATTACGGCATTTTTTGCTGCCAACACAAAATGTTTGCCGGGGAAATAGGAGTAGATGAAGTTGATCCGGCTACCAATTCTGCAAATGTTTTTTACTGGGTAAGGCCTTCCCTAAGAAATAAGGGGATTGCGCTCCAGGCAATAGAACTGTTCAGGAAAGAGGAGTTTTTAAAGAACACCAGGAGCCTTAAATTCATGGTCGACAAATCCAATTTCTTAAGTGAACGAGTGCTTCGCAAAGTTGGCGCTGTTATGGATTTTCAGAAATTATCAGAGGATAAGCTGCGTAATTATTACTATGTGGATTTGTAGGAGAGTGCTTTTTGAAATGAGGTGGTTTCAAAGACGTACCATCAGCTACAAATTCTAGATAGCCTGTTCCAAATTAAAATATCCAGAATCCAGGATGAGCAAAAAAAACTAAATTAACACAATGAAAAACATACTACCTTATATTTTAATTTTAGTTTATACAAGCTGTTTTTCCCAAAAAACAAGCAACGAAACTTTTGTTTGCCCTCCATGTGCTAACGAATGTGATAAACTTACATTTACCCAAGCTGGAGAATGCCCTCAGTGTCATATGCAATTGGAGAAAAAGGCATCCATATTACCTGCCAGAAAAAAAGCTGCGATATTATTATTTCCCGGAGTGCAAATTATTGATTTTACTGGCCCTTATGAGGTACTGGGACAATCTAATTTCGACGTTTTTACAGTTGCAGAAGATTCTGTCCTGACAACTAATATGGGAATGAAAATCAAACCCAATTATACATTTGTTAATTGTCCGGATGCAGATGTCTTTGTTATTCCTGGAGGGAATGTTACCCCAAGCAGAAAGAATCCGAAGGTAGTAAACTGGGTAAAGGAATATTCTAACAAGACGGATATCGTTATGTCTGTTTGCACTGGCGCCTTATTACTTGCTGAAACCGGTTTGCTCAACGGCAAGACTGCTACAACTTTTTATGGAGCTCTTTCTGACTTACAGAAACAATTTCCTCAGACTAATGTCGTATTTAATCAACGGTATGTAGACAATGGGAAGTTTATTACAACTGCAGGTTTAACCTCTGGAATGGATGGAGCGCTACACATCATTGAAAAAATATATGGTAAACCTTCTGCTCAAATGGTGGCTCTTAACCTGGAGTATAACTGGAGGCCCAAGGACAACTATGTCCGGGCTTCTTTAGCAGATAAACATCTTGATGAAATATTCGAGGGGGAAGGCCATCCGTCTATAACATCAGTTAATCTGCTTAATACAGAAGGTGATGCAGATAAATGGCTTATGGAGCTGGAATTTGCTGCAAGCGGGTCGGCTGAGGAGCTGGAAAAAACAATGGAAAATCTTATAATTCAAAAAGCAGGCTGGAAAAAAATACAGAATCCTTCTGCTACAAGAAGTAAATGGTCTTTCGTTTTCGGTGCTGAAAAATGGAACGGAGAGCTGAAAGTGTCTCCAATTGCCAACTCAAAAACCTACAAAGTAACTGTCGAAGTATTTAAGATGAAATAGCGCTTTTTTTCCCTCGTCAGGGTAAAGTTCTCAACCCTTGATTAATTCAACGTAAAAAATAAAAGTTTAATTTTGTTCAACAAGGTTGAATTGGTATGTTTGAACTGTAAAAAGCTTAGGACTTGGCAAACGATATCGAAAATATAAAAGAAGGGATTGACTCTCTAGAAGTTGGTGATAGAATACGTCTTTTAAGGAATACTCAAAACAGGACGCTGCAAGAAGTGGCTGATAGCTGCGGGCTTTCAAAAAGCATGATTTCTAAAATAGAAAACAACAAGACCGTCCCTTCGGTAGCAACACTTGTTAAAATTGCACAGACACTTGGTACTACAATTTCGAATTTGCTGGAGCACGATGCCTGGGAAAAAGCAATAGTTACTACCCGTCAGGAGGCTGAACAAAAGTTGGTAAGCACAGAAAAAGGTTACCAGATCTTCCCCTATGCTTCAGAGTTTCACGAGAAGAAAATGCAGCCCTTTTTATTCGTCGCAAAAAAGGCGGAAGTTATTCCTCACCAGCTTTCTCATGAAGGAGAGGAATTCATTTTTATAGTGGAAGGCGCAATGAAGATGCAGGTTGGCGATACAGAATATGTATTGAAAGCTGGTGATAGCTTGTACTTCAACTCTTTGCAAAAGCACGGAATTGTACCAATCTCAGACGAAGTAACTTATATAGACATATTTGTTTAATTGCTCTGGCAATAAAAGGCCGAAGTAAAGTAACAGTTTCCTGGATCAAAGTGCTGCAATTCAGATCAAGCGCAGTCATTTCGAATCTGCTTGTCCAGAGGACTCCTACGGAGTGGGTGAGGAATCTCCTGCCATGCAATATTAGGTGCTTTGATTTCTACCTCTGTTCTCCTCAGAAGTCCTTTGGGTCGGGAGGTCTCTCCCTGCGTCGAGATGAACATCTTTGTAATTTATTGAATTTGAGTGGTCTTTAAAGCGCTTGAAGGGTATGTATTGCCGTCTGCTTCAGCAGACGGTAAGAAATATATAAAGAAGGCTTTAGCGCATTAATGTGGCTAAAGCCCCTTCTAGTTCCTAATAGTCCGTTGGCTGAAGCCCAATGTCATTTAGTTAAGGACAAGAACCCCATTGGGGTTAAAGGTCGGTAGAAAAAATAGGCCGTTATAAATTCCGTGCCGTTAGGTACGGTACTCCCGAACATTCGGGATAGCGTACCTACGGCACGCAAAATCATTCGCAATTAAATTTTCTACCGACATTTTGCACCTACGGCGCACCTCGAAGTCCTTAACTAAATGACATTGGGCTGAAGCCAACGGCAATAGAAATCCTGCGCTCGATGTCATCACTATATTTTGCTTTGCAAAAAAGCTGATTACTCGCTGTTGCAGAAACTTTATAATATTATATAAAACGATCTATATGCACATCACAGGTAAAAATTTTATAGGATTTAGCAGAAGCACCCAAACGAACACCCCTTTTCGGGCATTTTCTTTATTAAAAGATGAATATTTGGAGGGAGAATTCAGTCTGGCAAGTACGCAAGAATTGGAATCAGCTCTTACGCTAGCCGAAAAAGCTTTTCTGGAATTCAAAGAAATACCAGCTGAAAGAAGAGCCATTTTCTTGGATGCAATAGCCGAGGAAATTATGGCATTATTCTCCAGCCTGAAAGATTTTTGGGCAGTGAT
>CBIHNR010000240.1:0-7397 GCA_966211215.1 uncultured Pedobacter sp. | reverse complement strand
AACTATTGCCAGGCCGGTTAAAAATTGAGATTTATTATTCATTGTATATAAGATGTGGGTAAATGTATCATACGGTTTAAACTATTCATAACTCTTTACCATCATTGCGTATTGCTTTACAGCTTCAGGCAATTGAGATAGTTTTATTTGTTCGTCTGGAAACTCTTCAATAAAAACATTTACCGCCGTCTTAATCCTTTGCTTTAAGGTCTTTTCGTCGGTTCGATTCCAGGCTGGATCTCTGAAATGATTATAACACACATTCCCGCAATGTTGCCCGAATCCATGAAAAGGATCTTCGCTTGCGCCGTACAAATCCCCGGTAGTGGTATCTAATATGGTAAAGCGATCCAAAGTTTCCCCGTTATTATCAAAGATTTTCAACATATCAATTCTGTGTTATTATGTATCAAATGTATGTTGAATAAATTAAACCGCAAAATTTATTTTTAAAAAAGCCCCCGTTAGGAGGCCTTGTATTAAATCGTATAGCTTATATGGAATAAAACACTTTCCGGGTAGTATGTTTCGTAGTTCTTAAACTTCCGATCAATACCCCTTTGCTTACAATAGAAACTAGCCCTGCCGCATAAGGAATTGTTTTTACATAGCGGGAACCCGGTTTGTATGCAAAAATCCCGACCTCTTATGTAACGCTCTTTCTTCTCTTCTGTTTTAATTGTATGCTTCTCTGGCTTTTCTTGTTCAGTTGCTTTTATCAAAGCCGCAATACATCTGCCTTGTTGCTCTAGCGGTATCTTATCGAATGCTTCAGAGGTGGCTAAGGAAAAGACTAGGTGAGGCAGGTCGGCGGGAAGTTCGATAAATAATTTGAGAACTTTTACCTGCTCGTTGATTTCCTGGTTCAGGAATTTTTCGGTGAATAGACTGTTTCTGTTTTGCATAAAAATAAACCCCGTCACTGCAAAACAGTCTCATACAATGAGAAGTCGCTGGACTTGCACCAGTTTGCGGGGTAATAGTTGATAAATAAATTAATAGGAGAGGCATATGGACTGTTTTGCATATCAAAAATACAAAACAATCTCATGTAAACAAATTTTATTTATGATTCTTATTGGCGATATTTAATTCGTTCGGGAATTTTAATTAATTGTATCTTTTATATTATTTTATGTATCAAAGATAGGGTTATTAATTGAATAAACAATAGTTTAATAAATTAAATGTTGGTATTTTTCTTTACTGTTATCATTTTTAGATGCCTTGTGTGGTGTGTAGTTTACGGAGGCTTTGTTTTATTTAAAAAAGACTACGAGGGGAACATGTTTCCTAATATGATCGTGTCATTTATCACTGCCGGAGCTCTCGGATTCTTAACTTTTATTATCCTTGCAGATGACGTTTGCCATATAATCAGGTATGATACTGTAAGTAACTTTATGTTTACATCTAAAAAACTTCTATTTGGTAGCGCCGTTGGTTCGTTTTGGTTATTTATACTTTACGCCGGCATAGCTATTCCATACGTCTTAATAAAGGATAAGGTTAAAAAGCTTTATAACATAAAAGATATGGATTTATTTATGGCGTTGTCAATGCACACTTTAGCCAGCGCAACAGCAGTAGCTCTGCTATTTAGCTATTTTACGTGCACGTAAAATAAACCTTAGTTAATATACCCTTGGCGGCTGGATCAATCTGATATTCAACTGCTCAACAGGTAATTCATTATTTTGAATCAGCCAGGTGTTTACCCTGCCGCCTTCAAAAAAGAACAACCTATGTTGATAGTATTGCCTTGCAAACACGCCGATGCCAGAGGTTTTCAGCCCGGAGTAAATTAGTACAGGATTACCTTCTAACTCTTCGATTCGTGTCGGGAAGCCTAAATTTTGGATCAATGTTTCTTTTCTCATGCCAACATATTGGCGCATCTCTTCTTCTAGTTTCAACTCAGAGCTTTTTCTCTGGGTTGCACATGACGCCGTAAGGATAAGCAGGATAAGGGTAAATGTTTTCATATTTTATATTTCCTGCCAAAGTAAGAAACTTACCTGAAATAAAAAATGACCTGTTGGGGGCATTGGGGGGGGGGGTAGTTTTAGATACTTCTGATTAATCCCATTTTTCAAACATTCTTGCAACTTCTTCCGCTGCAAACCATGCCATTAAATTTGGGATGGTCGTTTCTTGACATTTGCCGCCGCCTAAATAGCGGTAAAGGTCTTTTTTATCATCTGCATCCATTGGATTATTGCGAAAAAAGCCAAAGCCGGAAACCATTTTAACTACATCTTCTCCTAATTCTTCGGCTTGTTGTTCTAATAGCCGCACAATAGATGAGCGGTGACGGTTAGCGAATGCAACAGTATCTGAATAATAAATAAAGCCAGCAAACCCGCCTTGTATGCCGTGGTTGCGAATGTCAGACAGTGGTTCGGTTCCGCCTAGCTGTTTGATTACTGCGTTGATTAGCGTTTTGTAGTCGCTGTTTTCTTTCAATACTTCTGCTTTTGTTTTATTGCTACTCATAGCTTTTCTGGTGTTTTACTTGCGTGGCCAGTAGCAAGGGGTTGTTTAAAAAATAAAATTAAGTTTATTTATGAAATCTAGTCATCTTTCATTTAGCGTGAAATCTGCATTTATCGCCCTTAGTTTTTACCGTCATTCCGCATGGTTTACCAGCCGCATTTGTTCCGGCGCATTTTATCGCCTGCGGATCATGTGAGCGGCAAAAACCAGACTTTGAGACAATAGCAGATTTGCAAGGCTTTCCGGCTTTAGTAGTTCCCTTGCAGGTTTTTTCCTGGCCTACTACAGATAAGGATAACAGGAGGAAGGGGAGGAGTAATTTTTTCATTTTATTTTATTTGGTTAAGACGGCCCGAAAGCCGTTTCGCTGAATTACAGCTCGTCAGTTAACCTGCATTATTTCAATTATTCGTTATCCTCTAAAATCAACTTGGCAAAGGATTCATTATAGTTTAACGGTATTGTGCCTACGTATCGTTTCCCGTCGTACACCTGAATACTGTCAGTAAATGCACTGTTTGAAATTTTCAACTGCACTTGGTAAGATAGTTGACTGTTCCGCACATCTGTGTACATTGTACCAACGAAGAACATAGCAGCGCCAAATATTGCGGCGCCGATAATAAATACAAGGTTTGTCTTTTTCATTTTTATTTTGTTTGGTTAAGGTTTTCGATGTATTGTCTAGCTTGATCTTCGGCAACCTGGTTTAAGCTATCGCTTGTGACAGTTGCTGAAACGTATGTATCTAGCGGGGAGTAGCCGCAAGAGATCACTAGGAAGGAAGCGGCAATAATAAGAAGTTTTTTCATTGTGTGTTGTTTGGTTTATAATTGCTTTTTAAGATTCAATACAGGTAATTAACAGAGAATTAATGCGCCATGTGTCACCCTCTTCGGCATTTTCAGCCCATTCGTGTAACATATCGCCGTTATCAGATTCCTCATTTTCCCATGTTAACAAATCGGTTAATGTTTGTTTTGATGTATAACCTCTTCCGCTGAGGTCTTTGATAAAGAATAGTTTCATTGTTGTTGATTTATTGGTTAAGGTAATTAATCGTTAAGGGATTGCAATTCGTCAATCAGTTCATTAAACGCCGTTTGTTTCATATCTTCAAAATAGCCTGAATTGTCAATAAAATCCTTTTCGTCGTTATAGGTGCAGCAGCCTGAATAGTCTGTACCTGTGCAGCCCTTGTAACTTACTGCCACCCTTACGCAGCACCACGCCCAAATATCACCGTTTTCAAGTCGTTCAATTATTTTATCCTCTTCCTCTTTATCTGCTTCATCGTCACCCGATACCATTACGTTGCCTCTAACTGGGATATGTTCGTCAAGTGCTTCAATAGTGAATTTTACTTGTTCAATTGTCGGGAGTTTAAAAGAGATTGTAGTCATTGTGTTTATTGTATTTATTGTATGAGTTAATGTATCATTAATGCCACACAAAAGTATATTTAATAAATTAAATGTCCAAATATCTGGATGGATATTTTAAAAAAAAGATACATTATATATAATAAGGAATGTAGTGTGTATTATGTATTATGTATTGTATAGTACTTGGTTATATAATTAAAGGAGGTGAAGTTATACCTTTATTATATGTAGCAGGGATCAAATGAACGGATGATGCAGTCAGGGTTTTTCTAGTGGGCAAAGGGTAGTGTTTCAGTTTCATTGGCGCAAATATACCGTGACGGGTTAAATACGACAAGGAATAATAGTTGCAAATGAAATAGTTTCAAATGCAACTAATATCCGAATGTATCAATGGCTTATCGTAAGAATACGATAAAGGGAGGGGAGTTAGGCCATTTTGTCGGAAATTTACCAAACGAAGCCGTTCTGGTTGCGATATTTGCGCCAATGTCGGGCAATGGTCGGGAATATTCCCCTAAAATAGCTTTCCCGATGGCAAATGGCACAGGATTGTGACAAGGATCACGGATAAATGATTGAAATTTAGCCTTTTATTTGATTCGGGTGTTTCAGGTGCATAAACATAAGAGGCTGGAAATTGAAAATCGAAGGGCCAAAAGTCGGCCCACTCGGTCGCAAAAAGCCCGTTCCCACCCGCCAGGCGCTCCCCCGGCAAATAGTATTAACCCCGTCCTCTCACCAATCTCCACTCCCCACTTTTTAATACAGGCCATTTTCCGCCTTTTCGCCGACCTCCTTCTTTTTGAAGGATTACCCATGAAAACGATTTGACCAGGAAGGGGTATAAGAAAGCCCCAGATTTGATTCTGAGGCTATGGTCAAGGCTTGCGAGGGCAAACTATTTTTTTTGATGGGTTACTCCTTTGGGGTTGGCGCCGAGTAGAACTTTATTAAAAAATCCAGGAAGGATACATCTTTATAATTAGCCAGCGACTCGTGCCATTTTTGTATCCCTGTCCAATTTTTAAGCGACCATGCGTTTATTGGTGCGCAATAATCCTTATCTAGGAAAGAAGCAAAAGACATGTACCGAACAGCATCCTCCTTAAAGCAAGTAAAAATCTTACGCCACATCTCCCCATTCCATTTTTGGTACTCATTCCCAAATTCTTTACCGGTCAGATCATCATGAGTCCACTTGCCTGGCGGATCAATCTTTTCCTTTGGCGCAAATATCTCCTTAGCCGCCTTGTACATACTATTCGCCTTGTTTAAAGACTCGCTGGTATTCCCAAGATGCTTTATACAATATTCGTCAATGATCAACTGAAGCTCATAGTCTGCAGCGGATAATTCTAGTGACAATAGTTCTTTGCGGGTTCTCATAGGTTTCCTGGTTTATTGGTTTATTGTTATCGCATTCGCTACTTTGGTAACCTATAAGGTAACCAAAGTAGCCCGCCAACATAATAACGATCATTAATACAATTGGCGTCATAGGTTTATAGTTCATTTAATGATTAACTCTGTTTTACATTTCTCGCACTTATAAGCTCCTGGCATGTATTTGTACTTAGGAACCATAAGACCTAATCCATCTGGCGAATACCTACACTTAGACCTGGGGCACTCAAGTTTAATATATTGCTCCACGGTATTGATCTTCCTTAAAGGATCATATTTAGGCTTATCTTCCATACTATTCATTTAAAAGGTACCTATTGTTTATCACCTTAAACGAAATATTATCCTCCACACACCGCCAAACTAACCCCTCTGCCTCCACATTTGGATTTAATAAGTCCTTAATCTCTGACTCCTTTAAAATATCCTCAAGAGTATGGCTTAACGTTGTTTCTTTATAAAGAGGGCAATGTGGAATATTATTCTTCATACACACCTCTAAAAACTCTTTCTGGTTTAGTCGCCTTCCGTTCGTGTAAATATTAAACAACCTGATCTGCTCTCCTTGAAGATTGTGGTGATTGCCATTAAACTTACCTATAGCCTCGCCTTGAACAATAATATCGTTGGTATTAAAGTGTTTTACTAGTTTCAATATCTCATACTTGAAATCTGTATTAACAAATACCCTGTACCAATCATTCTTCTTATCGTGCAATTCAAATCGACGACTGCATATCCTGAATTTGCTTACGCCAAAAACCTTATTATGTATTATCGTGATGCTACTCCCATCTAGCTTATAACTTACTACAAATGTTTTTCCGGCGTGCGATTGAAGTATTTGTGGGATATTCTGGATACGCTCTTCGTCGGTTATACCAACAAGGTGTTTTGGAAATGGACTCCTGCTTTTGCGCTGCAGCTTCGGGAATACCTTATAAAGAAAATTATACTTAAATAAGTACACCCATTTTTTATACCACTTTTTCGGCATTCTTGGCTTTTCGTATAACCCAGGGTTATTATCCGGTTTTTCATATTTCTTTACGCCAATAACATCAGATAAATCATCTCCTTCACTCCACTTGCCGGCTGGCAGGGGGACGATAAGGCCTTGCGAAATTTGTTTACGAAGTTTTATTGTTCTTACCCTGAATTTTCTTTCACGCAAAAACTCAAATTCTGGCAACTCTGGTACAACTGTATCTATTTGAATGTAGCAAACAAGATCTCCAACCTTAAACTCATCTTTCTTTACTACGACCTTCCACCCTAAAACAGTTGCGGTTACAATTTTATCCGCATCTGGGATGGGTTCAATGTTTAATATTTTTTGCGCACTAGCTAGATTACTCATCGTTGTTTCTTTTGTAGCGGGGGATGGGTTCGAACCATCGACCTTCGGGTTATGAGCCCGACGAGCTACCGCTGCTCTACCCCGCCATTCTTATATAAATTTGTCCATTCTTGCACAGCCTAGAAAGTTCTAAACGAACTTATCTATTCTGGTATACTTTATATGATACTCTATCTCTTTCAGCAATTCCAGTCCTTTCGGGGTTACCTGGTAAGAATATATCCCGAGATCCCTGTTCCTGTTAATTAAGCCACAGTTAACCATTGCCTTAAGGTCACCTGTGGAACCTGTACGATTAAGCGCCGACAAAAGTTCAAGTATCTGCCTTTGCTTCACAAACCCGTAAACCCTGCCCAGTTGGTATATGCCGTATAGCATGAAGATGATCTTGTTCTGGTACATCTGCGTCCAGGGCTTCTTCTTGTGCATGATAAGAACCGCATGGTTAAAAACAAACACCCGTTTAAGATTGCGCAATTCTGAGCCGGTTACCTTTCTTGGCATACCCAAAGCTACAAAATGTATCTTAATTATCCAAATAATCACCAAAATATTACTATGTAAAAATACGACACGGGCTAATCTTTCTTGGTTTTTGCGCCGGTAAAAATATAATGCATTGTTTTTCAATGGATATTATCAGCAATATTTCATACCCTAAAAATTGCTATGCTTTCAAATCTTATTTATTATATTTGCTATATTGTATCGAAAAGATACACGGCGTTCTAAAAGGGTTCTGGCGCCGG
>CBIHNR010000239.1:0-7464 GCA_966211215.1 uncultured Pedobacter sp. | reverse complement strand
ACTACCATTATTAGCACTTGGGTTACCAAAATATACCTTGTTTCCCGAAGTTGAATAAACCTGTTGATAGTAATAGCTAAAGTTGTTACCCAGCCTATCGTTTCCAACAAGGCCATAAGATCCTCTGAGCTTTAAATGATTGATAAAATTGATATTATCTTTTAAGAAAGGTTCTTCCGCAATATTCCATCCTGCTGATACTGCCGGGAAAAAGCCATAACGATTGCTTTTGGAAAAACGGGTAGAGCCGTTGTAGGCACTATTGAACTCAATAAGATATCTCTGACGAAAGTCATACCCCGCTCTTGCAACATAACTTCTGAAGTTATTTGGTATGAAATTATACACGTTGCCATTGCTGTTATCTCTGCGGATGTCTGATTGCTGAAGATACAATGCCAGTCCATAAACATGGTGGCTACCAAATGACCGGTCATAATTCATTCCCAGTTGTGTGGTTAGGATACGAATTGTATTGCCGTTATCTGCATCTCTGATCAATCTCCTAACCCGATAAGTGTTTGATTGTCGTGGTTGATAGGTGTTAGATACCGGATCGTAAATAGAAGAGGGAAACTCGCCGCCAGACATCGAGACTCTTGGGTTATTGTAGTTTGAAGAGTATGACAACACACCTTTTAAAGACAATCCCCTGGTAAGGAAATCTAACTTCTGATTGAGGTTAGACTGAAGGTTCATATTGTTCTCAAAGGTTCGTGTATATCCCAGATAGGTTAACCGGCCCACAATGTTATTTGCATCATATACAGTTCCGCCAGTTCCGGGGCTTTTGGCCCATTGACTATAACCGAAAGAGCCGTCTGGATTGTAAATTGGATACGCCCAGGGAGCTAGTGTCCAAATACTTCCATAATCAGCGAAAACGTCATTCCAGTTGTTTGGACTTCCTACCTGGGGGACGTTGATGGTACTGATATTACCTGATAAGTCCAGCCTTAGGTCTGTTGTTCGGGTAACCCGCATATCCAGGTTAGAACGGTAGTTATAGCGCTGATTGAAATAATTGTTATTTATGCCAACCTTACTTGCAAAATCCTTTACCATACCATCTTGATAGAGATATCCCGCAGAAACAAAATACTTCACATTTTCAGTTCCGCCCGTAATATCAAAATTGCCCCGGTACTGTTTACTAAAGTCTTTAAACAATTCCTTCTTCCAGTTTACATCCGGATGTCCGTAGGGATCTGTATGGTCTTTAAAAGCCGCCAAATCTGCATCGGTAAATTGGGCAGGCTGTCCATCGTTTTTTCGCCCTTGATTGTATAGCACTGCCGCATCATAGGAATTTAGAAATTCAGGAAAAACAGCAGGTTGCTGAAGACTGGTTTCTCCCCGGAAAGAAATTTTCGGAGCCCCGATCTTTCCTCTACGGGTGCTTACAATTACCACTCCATTTGCGCCCCTCACCCCAAATACTGCAGTTGCGGAGGCATCCTTCAAAACAGTCACCGATTCAATCTCATTAGGATCAAGGCGTGCAAACTGTTCATAGGTATACTCAATATCGTCAACATAAATGGTAGGCGTGGTACTGCCGGCGTTGAAAGAGCTTACCCCCCGAATGTAAAAATTCGCGGCATCGGCACCTGGCCTTCCCGAGCCCTGCTGAGAAAAGAACCCGGGTAACTTTCCTGCCATTGTATTTTGAATACTTGCTGCGGGATTGTTCCTCAGCTCACTTCCGGATATTGTGCTGATAGCTCCGGTGCTGGTGATCTTTGACTGGCGGCCATATCCTACCACCACTACCTCAGAAAGGCCTTTGGAGGTACTTCTTAACATTATTGAAACTGTATTATTAGCACCAATCTTCACCTCCTTCCGCTCGTAGCCCATACTTGACACTACTAATGTGCGGGAGGTACCTTTCAACGTGATTGTAAACCGCCCGGAAACATTAGTTTGTACTGCGTTACCCGACACTCCCTTTTCGGTAATACTGGCGGCGATCACAGCTTCCCCGGTTGTATCAGACACTATTCCGCTTACCTGGACCGCTTGGCCAAAAAGCGCTTTGCTGCCCAAAAAAAACAGGGCAAAAAGCAGATAATATATTTTTTTCATGTTTAAACTTTAAAAAGAAATAATGCTTGCCTTCGCTCGCTTACCAACCTTCGTTTTGTATAAGTTTGAGATTTTTAGAAAGCTCATCGTAGGGTATTGGCATATGGTACATGCGGTTGTTCCATACAGGGCTTGTTACTGTAAAATTCTGATAGATTACAGATGAACCGTTGTAAATCCTGGTACCAGTTAATGGCTGGTTCAATACCTGTGGGGCAATTTTCCACCTTCTAATATCCCAGAAGCGGTGTTCTTCAAACGCCAGCTCAATACGGCGTTCATTCTGAATCAATAGGCGCATTGCCTCTTTGGAAATGCCTGATTGAATGCCATATCTGTTGTTTGATCCGGCGGCAATTCCTGCACGCCTTCTTATCAGAATAATTTGTTGAACGGCCGCTTCCACCTGATCTAATTCATTTAGGGCTTCTGCCTTGTTAAGAATGATCTCAGCATAGCGGAAAATGGGAAAATTATGACTGGTGTTTGAATAAGCGGTGTTAGTGCCGAAATTTCCAAGAAACTTACGCAGGTAATACCCTGTTCTGGTCTGAATTTGCGAAACAGCCAAATTGTTAGGTTTATCCAGTCCGCCTTCGAAAATTTGAACGGGCCGGTTTAGCCAGGTTAAACCGTTGTAAAAAACAGTAGCAGCTAAGCGGGGATCACGGCCGATATAAGGTGTAGCCACATTGTATCCCGAACCCGCCTCTCCTATACTAAGCCCAGTGGCCATTGGAAATGCATCGATAAAATTTTGCGTTGGACTTGTTAATCCCTGACTTTTAGCATTCGAGGCTATGTACCCCACCGGAGACTGACTATATTCTAACGACGTACTATTTGCACTTTGCCTGGCAAAAATGATCTCGTTAGACATCTTTGTGGTAAACACAGAGGAAAAAGCAGTTGGCGTGCCAGCTGACACTAAGCCGTAATAGGTACCAAGTGCCTGAAACTCATTACATGCATCAAGAACTTTCTGCCAGCGGGATGGATCAGCAGTAAGGTAGCCGGTTAAAGCTTTCTTTGCAGGATCACTTTCAACGCCGCCTCCGTTAAACAGCGGACTTGCTGCGTAAAGTAAAACACGACACTTCAATGCAACAGCAGCTCCTTTTGATGCCCGTCCCCAATCGCTGGTAGGCACAGGTTCGGTACGCATGCTGTCTTTTACCGCATTACATTCGTTAATAATATAATCAACGGTTTGTGCAAAGGTGTTACGTGGAAGCTTGATATCATCGTTTAAGGAATAAACTGAATCTGCAAGCAACGGCACACCTCCATATCTTTTGAGCAACTCCCAATAAAAGTATGCCCTTAAGAAACGTGCCTCAGATTTCCACTGACGTCTTAGGGTGGCAGCATTGGCGCCTTCCGCTACCGGTACTTTACCGATATTCTTTAGAAATATATTTGCCCGGCGAATCCCATAATAGCAATTAGCCCAAATGGATAAGGAATAACCATTTCCCGGCCTTTCTTCAGGATTGTTAACGGAAGTTACTGTTCCCTTGGTAAAATATTCGGCTGTAGTGTTATTTCGGGAAGGAAGGGCATCGTCTGTGGCAGCATCCAGAAAGTCTCCATCTATTCGAGTAAAGCCATCTGGAATGTAGGTATAAATATTGTTTAGGGCGTAGCCTGCCAGTACTCCGTTCTTATCCAAGCTATCAAAACTTAAGCCGGCGTTAAACCAGTCTTCTGGTTCCTTTTCGTATTTGCGGCATGAAGACCAGGCAATAGTGAACAATCCTAATGCAACTATACCTATTAAGTAAACTCTTTTTTTCATATTGCGACAGTCTTAAAATTTAACGTTTGCACCAAAGTTGAAAAGACGCTGGATGGGATACCCGCCGGTAAAGGATTCAGGGTCTCTGCCATTAAGGCCTGATGAGGCATGAGTAAGAAGGTTATAGCCATTAGCAAAAATCCTCACGGAGTTGAGCCTGGCTTTTCTTATAAGAGAAACGGGAAGTGAATACCCGATTTCGGCATTTTTTAAGCGGAAGTAATCGCCGCTTCTAACCCAAAACGAGGAGCTTGCATCATTATTTAAATTCGATCCGTAGCTAAGGCGTGGATAAGTTGCATTTGTTGCATTTTCAGGCGTCCAGCGATCCAGGTTATGACTATATGCCTGACCTGATCCGTTATTTTGAAAAGCCCAATACGATGGGCCGCTCAGATAAACGTTGCGGTTCTCAACTCCCTGTAGCAATGCGCTTATATCAAATCCCTTCCAACTCAATCCAAAAGAAATTTTGTAAAAGAAAAGAGGCTTGGTAGTTCCAATAGCGGTGATGTCATTTTGATCAATTACTCCATCTTTGTTTAAATCGCTATACTTGATATCTCCAGGTTGGGGTGTATATCCCACAATAGTTGCGCTGTTATTGATTTCCTGCTGATTTTGAAACAAGCCTTCTGCGGCATATCCAAATCGCTGTCCCACCGGTTCCCCTGTTCTCTGCATCCAACTATACGGGCGGCTCACTTCATCCATATACACTACTTTGCTTCCTACCGAATTGCAGTTTACAGCTATAAAGTATTGTAGGTCCTTCACCTTATCCTGCCAACTTAATTGTCCTTCCCATCCGAAATACCTGTTTTTTCCAATATTCTCATTGGGATAGCTATTTCCTAGTAGTGAACTGTTGCTGCCCCTTTGCATCACCAGGTCGTAATACTTATTATTAAAATATTCGGTTTTAAAGGCCAGCCTGTTGTTCAGAACGCTCCCATCAAGGCCCAAATTGAACTTGTTAGCTTTTTCGAAGGTAATATTGCGGTTCGCCAGAGTACCTTCGGTAATGGACGTCACTGTTCCGGGGCCTGTACCGAAATAAGGTGAAAACCCGTCCACATAACGCTGGTAATAGCTGAAGTACCCTGCATTATCCCATCCGTTTGTACCATACGAGGTATATAACTTCAAGCGGTTAATAAAGGGCATCGACTGCATAAAGTTCTCTCTTTCAATATTCCAGCCCAGGCCAACTGCAGGGAAAAAACCATATTTTGTAGCACCTTCGTTGGGGTAACGATTTGAACCATTAAGTCCAAAAGAGGCTTCAATCAAATACTTTTTATCATAGTTATAAGCAACACGACCTGAAGTTCCAACAATAGTATATGGAAGCAGCAGTGCATTAGTAGCATCAATCGAATTATCCCTATTGGCTAAAAGCAATAGGTTTAATCCATGTTTATTGAAGGTATTATCATAGCCTAAACTCAGCTCCTGATAATCCGTACGGCCCTGATAAGCAATTCCATTAGTGTTTTGCTGCTCACCCTTGGTGCCAAATTGCAAATAACCGTTTGCTGTTTGCTGATACACAGCAAAGGACTTACTACGGTTAATGTCTTCGGCTAAAGTGGAATTATAGGCAGCTTTTGCTTTTATCCATAAACCTTTTAAAACATCGCTGAGGTTTCGCTGTAAGTAAATATTCACCAGAATGTCGCGGGAAAACCTTTGCCGATAACCCGATCCAATAGTTTGGGCGAGTAAATTGTTTTGATACAGTTGACTACCGGAAAATGAATTATTCTGGTTTAAGATCGGATATGCATTCGCCGGAGTATTAAGTAGGTTTGAGAGAATTCCTTCGGTATCAGCACCTGGTTCATTGGAGTTGAGAATTCGGCCAAGCAGGTAAATTCCTCCTGAAATTTTATTTGTGATGTTTATATCAACATTCGACCGAATAAGATAACTCTTAAAAGTGTTATTGGTATTGTAGCTATTACTATCGACAGTTCTGAAGAAACCTGACTGATTTGCATGCTCGAGGGCTACAAAGTACCTGGCCGTCTGGCTCCCTCCGTTTGCACTGAGGGTATACTTGTTAAATAAAGAACTCTTTTTTGTAATTGCCTCCCGGTAATTCACGTCGGGATAATTGATAGGGTCGGAATGATTTTTATAGGCATCCAACTGGAGTTGCGAATAATATAACCCCGAGTTAAGGTCTATCCCATCGTTAGCAAGAGCCTCATTTTTAAGGCTTGCATAATCAAAAGCGTTTAAAGTTTTTGGCCAGGAAATAGGTTGCTGAACTGCTGTTTGTGCAGTGAAAGAGATTTGCTGTTTTGCTGCCCTTCCTTTTTTTGTAGTCACCAGAATGGCGCCATGTGCACCTCTTACGCCTAACATGGCGGTAGCCAGGGCATCTTTTAAAACAGTAACTGACTCTATCTCCTCCAAATCGAAAATAGATAGATTGGCTACAACGCCATCAATTACAACTATTGGTGTTTGTCCTCTTAGAGTATGTGAGGCATTATCTGCGCCCGGAGTTCCGGATGATTGTAATGTAAACAGCCCCGCCAACCTTCCGGTTAGCGCGTTCGAAAAACTGGTGATAGGATACTTTAAAATATCAGTGCTGTATACAGCATCAGAAGAAGCGATCGTTGTTCGTGGCGGGGTAACCGTATAAATTTGCTGTACGAAACTCGAATCAACAAACGACGAATCGCTCTTTCTTGTTCGTAAAGAGAGAGGATGCCCTTGCTTTGATCGTGAGTATTTAGCATTTGCTAGTTTTTTTGAGGCCCGGAAATCAGGCCTCCTTTGAGATTCAAAAACTGTTAGTTTTGAACTTTTGCTCAAACTAGTTATTGAAAATCCCCCTTTGTCATTTGGCGTTTTTTTCCATGGCGAAGCTTTAGCACTGAGCACAGTAAAACTCAGCCCCAGGAATAACAATCCAGTTGTTTTAATTAAGTCCATAAAAAATTTAGTTATTGGCTGACTCGAAAGCCTATTGGTTAGTATCCAGTATTCGAAAGCTGCAGCTTACTATTAAAACATTTTGGCCATTGCTATCTCAGTCAAACCGGAGGTGAATTTATGGCCGGAATGGAGATATTAATTAGAGGGATTTTAACATATAAAAGGGGGGGAAATCGCAAAAAAACGGCAATTACAGGCCCTGAAAGGCATTTCGGTTGAATTAAATGAAAAACTGTGTTTGGATGATTTAGAAATGGTATTGGTATAGATGAAAGGCTTGACTCTGGGCCCCTGGGTTATGACCTAAGTTAAGTGCTTGGAGGGGACACCAACCACCGCGAAAAACTTACTGAAATAAAGCACCATAAAGGCTAAAGCGCTTTGTGCGGCCTTTCTCTCCCCCTGGGAGAGATGCCGAAGGCAGAGAGGGTAACACGCTTTACAGGATTTTTCGCTAGCTATTTCCTTAACTTAATAGCATTGGAGAGATACCGAAGGCAGAGAAGCTAGACGAATTGCAGGATGATTTTCATAGGATTTATCACCTCACCCTATCCCTCCCGAATACTCCTATCGTGTGGACACAAATCGGTGAACCATCCATCCTTGAAAAGCAGCCTTAA
>CBIHNR010000238.1:0-7470 GCA_966211215.1 uncultured Pedobacter sp. | reverse complement strand
CAAAGAAAAGGGGCCGGGAGGATACTGGAAAGATGGGATTGGTCGGGTGCTTACGCCATAAGTGATAAGATTTTGTATAAGGCAAGATAAAACTTATTACCTATTCGATTAAATAAAGGTTAAATACTTATCTAGGTTCAGATTACTACCAGGTCCGTATAACATCCGTAGGTAAAGGGTGATTACACGGAGCTGGTACGGTCAGAGTACGGTGACTGTACGTCTTTTAATAGTAATTATTGGCCTGGATACTAATCGAGGTTTTGGTGTTTTTATCGTTTAACGAAAGCGAGTAAAAGGAATGAGATGGAAAAGGAAAGCAACAATAGGAACAAAATTTCTTTTGAATAAATGTTAAAAAGCAGAAAAGGAACCTGTTATGTTCCTTTCCTGCTTTTTATACTTACTTTTTAATTAGCCTTTTTGCTAAAGTGTGCTTAGCATCTTTAATTTTAATAATATATAAGCCGGTTGGCAATCCAGAGACATTAAGCTCATAAGAATTTTGCGAAAATTCTTTGGTAATTAATGTTTTACCAGATAGGTCAATAAGGTTGAGAACCTTTTGTCCCTTCCAATCGGAGTCTAAAGCTATAGTAACAAAGTTTTCTGCCGGGTTAGGGTAGAAGCTTGTTTCAGGTGCATCATCTTCAATATTTAGTGCAAGTGCTGATTCTTTACCAGACATAAGGCCTTGTTGTGATAACAACGTCAGTTGAAACCTCTGATTGTTTGAACCTGAATAAGGCCAGATTTCCAACAACGCACCATCGGCAGTAGAGTTGCCGGTAACATCAAGATAGGTTCCTGATCCTTTATTTATAAATTTATAGCTGCCATCTCCATTATCGGTAATGGTCCAGATTTGATAATTATCACTGCTGGAATAGGTACGCTGTTCAATTTTAGTACCGTTGGTATTCGAATTGTTAATTACGTCCATAGCCTTGCCGCTTTTCACACTAATTACCTTGTAATCGTTTCCGCTTATTTGGGTAATTGTCCATTGTTGATTAGTCGCGCCATTATACGGCCATTGAATAATTGAAGCTCCGTCGGCGGTTGATGCACCACTAACGTCCAAAGCCTTGCCACTGTTTTGAGCTATGATCTTATACGTTCCACTTAAAACGGCATCATTAATAGTTAAGGTAAGAGTGGCCGGACCGGTTCCTGCGCTGTTGGAAGCACTGATTCCTACATTAAAAGTTCCTGAGACTGATGGAGTACCAGATATAACTCCCGTGCTTGTGTTGATGCTCAGGCCAGAGGGTAAACCTGCAGCAGCGTAGCTTGTAGGTGAGTTAGTTGCAGTTATGGTATAAGTGAACGGGGTTGCCTTTGTTCCGCTGGCAGTGGTGGCGCTGGTAATGGTAAGAGGCAATTGAAGCATCGCTTGTATTTCTGATGCACTTAAAGCCCTGTTATAAATACGAAAATCGTCAATACTGCCTTTTAAGTAAGGATCCGCAAATTGAGAACGGCCAATGTAATTGTTAATAGTAGCGCCCAGTTCAGAGGGGTTAATGGTCATTCCGGTGTTTGCACTAACAGAATCGCCATTGATATAAAGTTTCCCGGTATTGCCTGAAAGAGTTACCGCAATATGCGTCCATCCTAATGGGAATGCAGATGGCCCGTCAATTACTTGTTCAGTTCCACCGTTTTTTATTGCAAAACGCGGAACTCCTGTACTTATGCGTGGTGAAAAATACATGTACGCAGATGTACTATTGCCTATATCAAATATCCTTGTCCAGGTAATTGCTGTATCAAGTTTTACCCAGGTAGCAATTGTAATATCATCTGCCGAATTTACTATGCCTTTAGGTAAAGAGGCATAGTTGCTGCCATTCAGGCTAATTGCATTTCCCTTTAAGCCTGTTGTATATACTGTACTACCGTTTAATGTTGCTGTGAACGCGTTACCGCTCATATCTGCAAGCGTGTTGTCAAAATCATAGCCAGCAATTAGTTCTCCGGATGGAGCAATAGTTAACGTAATAGTAAATGTACCGGTTCCTGAACTATTTGTAGCGCTGGCGTTTATGTTAAATACTCCTGCTACCGTCGGGGTGCCTGAAATAACTCCTGTGCTCGTGTTAATGCTTAGGCCAGAGGGTAAACCTGTAGCACTGTAACTTGTAGGCGAATTGCTTGCGGTTATTGTGTAGTTAAATGCAGTGCCCCTAGTTCCAGAAGGTTTTAAGGTACTCGTAACAGCGGGAGTTGCACCAGTAGTTATAAATACAACATTCTGCACATTACTGCCAATGCTAACATTGCCGGCACTTGCGCTTCCAATCTTAGACCCGTTAATGGTCAAATCCGTAAAAAAAACGTTTTTAGTTTTACGGTTGGAGTCATAACCATTGATAGACGAAAAAGGAACATTTGCTCCGGTGTAGCTAACGTTCGTATAATAAATACTGTCAATAGAGCGTCCGGGACCATAATTGTAGGTTCCATTATAAACAGTATTCATGTGGATCATGGGAGAATTCACAAAGTCCTGGATACGAATATTGTTGAAGTGAAAATTAGCAGCCCTCACAGCATCTCCAACTGTGAAGTATATTGGTGGGCGGCCCGCTGACCGGCTCCAGTTAATAATGTCAATGTTGGTACAGGTAACATCCCGAATCTCTGTATTAAAGGGGTCACCGTATACCCCCACATGAAGGGACTGTGCCAGATCGGGTAACAGCGTAGAATTACTCACAGTGATGTTTTTGCAATTACCTGTAAAGCCGCTCTTTCCTCCGCCATAAAATGCAATGGCATCATCGTGTGTACGTATAAAAACATTATCGATGTTTACACCATTACAACAAAATATATCATAAGCGTCTCCCCATTTTTTAGAGCTGAAAGACGCGGTGTTACTAATTGATACATTGGTGCTTTGGCCGAAGCGTATCCCGCAACCACCGCCACCGTCCCAGCCATGGTTCAAGCCGATAATACCGTCAACAGTGATATTGCTTGAATTTTTGATTTCCATAGCATCAAATCCCGGCCGGTAGATAAAGCCTCTTCCAAGTAATTTGGCATTTGATACCCCGTTGAAAGATACGCTCCTTACTGCAGCTCCTCCCTGAATATAAAGAGTTTTTCCGCTTGGGACAGATACGGTGCTATCAACAAAGGTTCCGGTTGGAACGAAAATTACGTTAGGGTCTCCTTGTGTCGGAGGGGCTGTTTCAACCGGGTTGGCAAGAATATGCATACACTTATTGTAATGATCGCCGTTTATGTCCACATAGAACTTTTTAGGCCCTGACAGGCTGAATGTAATTGTATTTCCGCTAAAGGATGGTGTAACGTTAAGTGATGCCGGGAACACCCCTGCACTGGTAACCGTGGTGTTAAAGGTTATTTTAACATCTATCGGGCCGTCACAGTCAAAATTGGCAACAGTGGTGTTCAATTGTGAGCCATTAGTAACAAGCGCGTTGTACAAGGGCACTGTATTCCAGGCGGATTGCCCAGTTTCTTTTACTTGAAGAGTGTAGCTAAACTGACATCCTTGCATGTTTGGAAGTGCAGGATATATTTTGAGTGTTGCATGAGCGTTAAGGGACAAGCACAAGGCTATAATCACCGGGAGCATTTTTAAGCTTGCTTTCACTGCTGTTTTTAGGGTTATATTTTTTAGCATATATAGTTTATCGTTAAGTAAGTTTTTGTTTCATTTTTTTATGATGTGGTCAATACATAGTATACTCAGGAGATTTACTTCAAATCGATAATTAGGGTGGTACATGAAAAACTAGTTCTCTACCTGTATCTGCCCCATAGGCAGCTATTGAAAAAAATAATTTTTTCATAATAATTGGTTGTTAATGAATTGGTTCTTAATAATTGGTGTTCGATATTGAAAGCTAAAGTATCAGGTTGTCAATCAAACGACGAGGGGAGAAATCCTAAATAACAGGGGGGATATCAAAATCTTATCTGCCTGCTGGCGAGTGTTATAACATAAGTGGTGGCTTGTGTCCTACCTATGTTTTAAAGTTTTTAATACTTCATAAAAGCTAAAGCGTTTTGTGTGAGGGAGCCTTTCTCTCCCTTTGGGCATAGCCGTTAACCTAAGAGTATTGTCCATTGAAAAACAACAATTTATCTCTACTTACAAAGGCTGAGCCGTGCTGTCCTCCGCTGGCGGAGGTGCCGAAGGCGGAGGTGGTTAGACGCCCTTTAATTCAAGCGTATTATCCACCACCCCCTACCCCCGCCAGCGGGGGACAGCATAGTACTTAACCTTTATGGTGCTTTATTTCAACGAGTTAGAAAATAAAAATCTCCTTAGGTTAACGGCTATGCCCTTTGGGAGAGATGCCGTAAGGCAGAGAGGGTATACGACGTTGCAGGAACAACCCGCGTTTATTGCAACACCGATATGTTGCGATATTTCAATAATAAGATGAACTTGTTAGGCGTACTATCCTCTCTGCCTCCGGGCAGCCGGCGTATAGCATTTTAACCTGTATGTTGCAGGTGCTAAAGTTTTGATGTTTTTTGGGTCCGAAAGAACATTGAAAAAACAGAAAATTTTTATTTTCTAAAAAAAGGGTAAACAGGTCTGGTAAATGTGTCTTTAATAAAAGGGCAGAGAATTTTAGAAACCTCAAAATAAAACAACTAATTACAAATGTTCTATAATCGCTTTATGAGCTTAATAATTAAAGTGTAGGTTATTGAACGGAAAAAACAAGTAAATGACACACACCAAGATTATTCTTTTCATTGTTGGAATTACTTTTTCATCATATTGTTGGGCTCAAAAGAAGGCTGATTTGAAGCTTTGGTACGACAAACCAGCAAATTCACAGGCTTTAGACACGCAAGACCCCTGGCAAAGCGACCCGGAATGGCTTAAGGCTTTACCGGTAGGAAATGGTTTTTTAGGTGCAATGGTTTTTGGCGATGTTAATCATGAAAGAATTCAGCTTAATGAAAAAACACTCTGGTCGGGAAGCCGCGACGACAACAATAATCCCAATGCCGCTAAGACATTGAACGAAATACGGCAATTGTTATTCGAGGGTAAGTACAAAGAGGCAAGCGATCTCACAGCAAAAACACAGGTTTGCAAGGGGCCGGGCTCCGGAGGCAGGGCATATGGTTGTTATCAGACATTAGGCGACCTTCAATTTGATTTTAAATCCAATAAAAAATATTCGAACTACCGAAAGGAACTCGATTTAAATAGAGGACTTGTTTCGGTATCTTATATACAAGATGGAGTAAGGTTTAAACGGGAGATCTTTGTAAGTAATCCGGACAGGGCATTGGTTATCAGGATTTCCGCGGACAAAAGAAAAGCTGTCTCTTTCAAAGCATCGTTGACTAGGCCGGAAAGATTTACAACCCAACCGTTGAATGGCCATTTATTGATGACAGGAGTTCTGGATGATGGAAAAGGGGCGAAGGGTTTAACATATGCTGCTCGATTGAAAGCTATATCCACAGGTGGCGAATTAGAATATAAGGACAGTACCCTTTCTGTAAAAGCTGCGGATGAAGTTATACTTATTCTCACTGCAGCAACCGACTACAAACTTGAATTCCCTACATTTCGGGGAGATGATCCCTTGAAAACTTCAAGCAAGCAACTTGATAAAGCCTCTGCATTTTCCTACGCTGCGCTTTTTTCAAGACATCAGAAAGACTATAAATCTTTGTTTGATAGAGTAAACCTGCAACTCTCAGCTATAGAAAGAGACGAGATTCCTACAGACATGCGCTTAAAAAATGCGGATGACCTGCATTTGCAGGAATTGTATTTTCAGTTTGGCAGATACCTGCTTATCTCATCTTCCAGAGAGGGTTCCTTACCAGCGAATCTTCAAGGTATATGGGCAAACAAAATAAATACTGCATGGAATTGTGATTATCATACGAATATTAATTTACAGATGAATTACTGGCCTGCTGACTTGACTAATTTGTCCGACTGCTTCAATCCATTTGCGGACTTGGTTGAATCTTTAGTTGAGCCCGGCGAACAAACAGCCCGGGTGCAATATGGATTGGATGGCTGGTGTACAGAAGCTATAACAAACGTATGGGGTTATACTTCTCCGGGTGAGGGAATCAGCTGGGGACTGTATGTAGCAGGGGGCGGCTGGTTATGTCAGCAATTGTGGGATCATTACACGTTTACCCAGGATTTAGCTTACCTAAAAAGAATTTATCCGATATTATTAAAATCAGCACAGTTTTACCTGCATTGGTTGGTGAAGGATCCCAAATCGGGGAAACTGGTTTCTGGACCTTCAACTTCTCCTGAAAATTCTTTTAAGGCTCCGGATGGCTCTGTGGTTTCCATAAGTATGGGGCCTTCGCATGACCAGCAGATTATTTCAGGACTTTTTTCTGCGGTTTTGCATGCTTCTGACATATTGCAAAAATCTGATTCCATGGTAAGTGAGATAAAGTTTGCATTTGAAAATATGGAGAAACCTCGGATTGGTTCAGACGGCCGTTTGATGGAATGGAGAGAGGAATTTAAAGAAACTGAACTTACTCACCGTCATGTATCTCATCTGTTTGCCCTGCATCCCGGAAAAGAAATCGACCCGATTAAAACTCCTGAACTTGCCAAAGCTGTCAGAAAGAGCCTGGAGGTAAGAACTGATATTGGAACCGGCTGGTCCCTTGCAGCAAAAATAAATCTTTGGGCAAGATTGAAAGATGGAGACAGAGCCTATTTATTGCTGAAAAATCTGTTATTTCCTACTCAAAGTTACAGGGTTAATATGTCAGATGCAGGTGGGACTTATACCAATTTCTTTTGCGGGCATCCACCTTTTCAAATTGACGGTAATTTTGGAGCAACCGCAGGTATAGCGGAAATGTTGCTTCAAAGCCATTCAGAATATATTCATCTTTTACCTGCATTGCCTTCTGCATGGAAAAGCGGTCGGGTAAGCGGACTTAAAGCCAGAGGTGGTTTTGAGATTGGAATTAAATGGGATAATCAGGGACTTAAATCTGCGAGTATTGACTCCAAAAGCGGGGAGAAATGTTTGATATATGTCGACAAACCAGTCAAACTGAAAGGCTCCAATATAGTTTCAAAGAAAATTTCCACAAACTTATACAGTATGGAGTTCAGCACTAGAAAAGGGGGGAATTATGAGCTTTTGGTGCAGTAAAAGGGGGGGCGTAATTGCTTGTTATTCCGAGTTGAGAAGCTTAAAGAAGAAAAATATAGATGACCATGGGGCGCATCCCGGTTAACCCGCTTTGTCATCTCGACGAAGGAGAGATCTTAAAGCGCTTTATATACAAACTGCCTAGGATCTCTCCTCCCGTCGAGATGACAAAACGCCCTTTTGTAAGTGTTTTAAAATAAGTTACTTATAAGTTTGTCATTATAAGCTTAAAGAAGAAAAATATAGATGACAATGGGGCGCATCCCGGTTAACCCGCTTTGTCATCTCGACGAAGGAGAGATCTTAA
>CBIHNR010000237.1:0-7506 GCA_966211215.1 uncultured Pedobacter sp. | reverse complement strand
CAAAGCGTGTTCGGGACTTCCACCCTATAGTCGATCGCCATGCCCGGCGCACATACAAAAAGCCCGCAAAATTTGCGGGCTTTTTCTTCAAGCTATCTCATAAAAGAAGTTGTATGCTATCTTTCAAAAATTAATTCTTAGGCAGCAGCTGTTGTTTGCTCAACCGAGTCAAGCTCAAACACAGCCAACTGATTAAGGAAATTGCAGTGTAGGGTTCCGAAAAAGTTAACAATACCCGAGGCTGTTTTACCTTGGATAAGCACCCTCTCTTTCAAAACTTCCTTGTTTGCGATATCCTTTCGTGACATAATCAGGTCTTCATCCTGGATTGTAAAATCCGATTTTTCGATTGAGAATTGCCTTAAAATTTCGTTAAAGCTGAAACCATTTAATAATAATTCCTTTAATTTCATTGGTACCTCCTTGTTTTTAGAGAATAAAGACCTGTACATTTTGGGGATCTGCCCGACTTGGCATCCGAATGTGATAACTAATTTATCAAATACTAAGCCACAAAAGCTATCTCCTAAAAATATGATACTAAAGTATAAGTTTTATTACCAAAATAAAAACAAAACAAGCATTGTATTATCAATGTTACTTTTTGATTACAAATTATTTTTTTTATTGTAGCAAATGCCATACTTTAATTTGTATACACTGTTTAGTATTTAGAACAAAGCACAAGCGCAACTATGAAATACACCGCCGGCCTTTGGGTTTATAAAATTGATAAAGAAGGATTGAAAATACTGCTGGTACATCCGGGAGGCCCCTTTTTTTCAAAAAAAGACAGCAATGTCTGGTCAATCCCCAAAGGTGAATACGACCCGAAAACAGAGGATGCCTTCGAAGTTGCCAAACGGGAATTTAATGAGGAAACCGGTAACACCATCACATCAGAAAGCTTTATTGAGTTAAGCACCGTTAAGTCTCGTGGAGGTAAAATGATTAAAAGCTGGGCAACTGAAGCAGACTTCAATCCTTCCTTTATCAGTTCTAATTATTTTGAAATGGAATGGCCTCCAAAATCCGGCAAAATGCAGTCATTCCCAGAAACCGATCAAGCCGAGTGGTTTAATGCTGATGAAGTACGGCAAAAAATCAATTTATCACAACTACCTATATTCGAGGAGCTTTTACAAAAACTTAATGGTTCTTAAGTGAGTAAATAGACAAGTCATCAATTTCATGATGCGAATAAGTGGTTCGTATACCAAAGTAACCTTCACTTAACGGAGCCGGGTCTTTAAAGCTGAAATATTCTTCGCCATCAACAAAAAATCTTGACTCACCGTTATAAAACACTATAGCTATCTGGTATTCGCGGTTTGCCTCTAACAGATGAGCTTTATCTGTATATTCTTTTAATAGGCGTCTTTCATTATCTCCGTATTTCCTGAATCGGGTTGTGGAGTTCGTGTTTCCACCCATTCCAACATAGTAAAGACTTAGATTATCATATTCTTCGAATACCCCAGTTCGGGTAAACAAATTAGCGTTTTTAGGGTCGCTGGCCATCCAAAAATTGTTCAGGTCCGACAATCGGCTGTTGGCACCACCGTTTACAACTACCTTGCGTTTATACTCGATAATATAATTGCCAGCCAGTTTTTTATTATACCAAACTGTGGCCCCTTTGGCTACATCTATAGCCAGCTTTCCATTATCCATGAACACTTTGGAATTCTTATGCTGCGGGGTTTCTATAATCCAGTTTTTCGACAAGGAATCGAAATTATCCTGAAAGATTAATTTATCCTTTTTAAAATCAGATAGTTTAGCCTGAGAATGTGCAGAAAAACTTAAAACAGATACAAAGAAGATTAAAATCGCTTTCATATATCGGAAAGCGATAAATGTACACATTTATCGCCTTAGACAGTTAACCAGCCACCCAAGTTTTGGCAGCCTCATATTCATTTTTAGTAAAGCCTTTCGCTTCACCTGGCGCAATAAAGCTAAACAAATCTGTAACCTCCCGCACGCCTTCCTGATCGCTGACAATAGCCATTCTATGCCATTTAGTAAAATGCTTCAGGCCAATCAGAAAATCTTCAAACCAGGCGCCTGCGGTATAATTGCTTACATCGGTATCTAAGTAAAGTAAAAAATGAATTTTCCCAACATTTGCCAGCTTGCTTTCCACTTGCGGCACAACTACATTTTCGTAGTCCTCTTTAGTCACCTCTCCCCTGGCTTTAAAGCCAGCCACATTTGATGCCACATCGTTTAATACTTCAATCATTGCTAAGTTTTATCAGGATAACGTGCAGGTGTTATTTTGGTTCTTTCAATGCGATTTAAGGAGCATATTCTTGTAACTTGCGCCTATAAAACACATCATTACAATAATGAAACACTTGTATTCCTTTATTTTGGCAGGCAGCCTTGCATTAAGCTGCAAAGCTCAAAAACACCAGTTAGTAAAGTTATGGGAAACTGATACCCTTGCCGTACCCGAATCTGTTTTGCCGTCTATAAAAGAGAAAGCTTTATATGCTTCTTTGATTAATGGGAATTCAACGGCGGTTGACGGAAACGGACGGATTGCCAAAGTAGGCCTTAATGGAAAAATAATTGATTCTGTTTGGGTTAAAGGATTAAACGGACCAAAGGGATTGGGCAGCTTTCAGAGTAAACTTTATGCAGCTGACTTAACCGAAGTTGCTGTTATTGACATTCCCAGTAGGAAAATCATTAACAAAATCCCGGCAGAGGGCTCAGTTTTTCTGAATGATATTGCAGTTGACTCAAAGGGTACCGTTTATGTATCTGAAACCCGTAAAGCAAAAATTTATCGTATAATAAATAATAAGGCAGAAGTTTGGCTCGAAAACATCGAAAATGCTAATGGACTAAAGACTATAGGCACCGATTTGTACATTTTGTCGGGAACAAAGCTTATCAAAGCAAACGGTAACAAAGAACTGACAACTATTGCCGAAGGCTTTGCTAAACCTGGCGATGGTGTTGAACTTCTAAAAAACGGGGATTTTATTGTTTCATGTTGGAGTGGCCTTATCTATTATGTATACAAAGATGGGAAAACCGAACTTTTGCTAGACACTCAGGCTCAAAAGATTAATACTGCAGATTTCGGCATCGATGTAGAAAAAAACATAATTTATGTGCCTACGTTCAATAAAAAAAGCATCATAGCGTTTCAATTAAAATAAAAAACATAACATGGCTAAACTATTTTCTATTACACTTTTCACAGCATTGTTTATTGGCTTTTCGGCTTCAGCCCAACAGGATAAAAGCAAAAGAGCCAGCCCTCCGGTAAAGATTAGTGAGACTACAAAAAAAGGCGTAACAATCACCATCGATTACGGACAGCCTTCTTTGAAAGGCCGTAAAATAGGTACCGACGTTGTTCCTTACGGTAAAATCTGGCGGACGGGAGCAAATGAAGCAACCGTTTTTGAAATTAACAAAGATGTTAAAATAGACGGGCAACTTCTTCCAGCTGGAAAGTATGGATTATATACTCTTCCTAATGAAAATGAGTGGACCGTGATTTTTAATAAGAGCTGGAACCAATGGGGTACTAAGTATTCTGAAGCTGATGACCAGCTACGAATTACAGTAAAACCCGAAAAATCAGAATCATTTCAGGAGAAGCTAACTTTTGACATTTCAAAATCTGGCGAAGTTTCACTTGAGTGGGGAGATACAGAAGTGGAATTTGAAGTGAAATAAAGCTTCCTGTTAGGCATAAAGCCCAAGCGAATCAGGAAAACACACGAAGGCTGGTATTACTTACCGGCCTTTTTCATTGAGTTTTATCCATCCCCTCAATTTCAATTTTCAGGGCGGCTGCAGATATATAAATTTCCCGGAAGGATAGGAATAAAGCTATTAATAGCAAAACCAGGCTTACTCCAAAACTGTATTTTGCAATTTCCAAGTACCCAACAAAGAGCAGCAGCATACAAAACACACTAAAGATGAAGCTTCCGATTCCCAAAGCCTGCATATCGCGAATAAGATATATTCTTTTGCGCAGGTTTGCCAGCTGGCTTAAAAGCGCCTGATTATGGGATTGCATATACTGGCTTTTCATAGTTCGCACCAGGCCACCAAGATGTATCAGCTTTACAGTATAAGCGAGCAAAATCAATGAAATAGCCGGAAACAAAATGGCTGGCATCGTAATGGTAAGCATACTACTTCCTTGTAAGTTGGTTCTCTAAAATCGATTCCTCCAAATCGCTTAGCTCGATCTCAAGAGCTTTAACAGAAATCTGAATCTCTCGCAAGGAAATAAATAAGGAAATCATTAACAATAACAAACTTGCTCCAAAAGCATATTTAGCCGGCAATTGCTGCCCATTGTATAACAGCCACATGGTAAGCACGCACATAAAAAAGCTCAGGATACCGCAAGCCTGCATATTTCGGATCTGAAGAATTCTTATTCGCAGATTGTCAATTTGGCCAAGTAGATTGGGATTATGATTGGCCACATACTGTCCTTTAAGGCTTCGGACTAAGGTTGCCAGTGCCAGAAAGCGGTTAGTGTAGGCAAGCAACAGTAAAGATATCGCCGGAAACAGTAATGCCGGTGTTGTTAGTGTTAGCTCCATTAATCAGATTTTAGTGCTTAACACAATATAAGTATTTTTTTGCAAGAGCAGACGATTAGATACCGAGGCCTTAGCGCCTAAAAAAGAATGGCTGCAGAGAAAAAATCCTTGCAGCCCTTTAATTAATGAGTGAGGGAAACCTCGATAAGTTCTGTATAAAAGTCTTTAATGGTACGGCCTACAGCCCTAACCTGCTGAGGGATCAAGCTGTTTTCAGTTTGCCCAGGCACTGTGTTTACTTCAATAAAGTAAAACTTGTCGGTACCTTCTTCCAGGATGTAATCGATACGCACAACACCCCTACAGTTCAATTTAAGGTAAGCCCTTTCTACTACTTCTTCTACCCTTGCTTTTTCCTCGCTACTCATCCTGCCTGGTGTAATTTCCTCCGTAACACCGGTAGTGTATTTTGCTTCAAAATCGAAAAATTCTTTGGAGCTGATAATTTCAGTGGCAGGCAACACCTTAATTCCATCTTTGCCCTTATAAACCCCAATGGTAAATTCGCGTCCCTTAATAAATTCTTCAACCAATACCTGCGAATCTTCTTTGAAAGCTTTTTCAAGTGCTTCCGGCAATTCATCGGCAGATTTGACTTTGCTCATGCCTATACTGCTTCCTCCATTATTCGGCTTAACAAAAACAGGCAGGCTCAATTTGGCCAGCACATCATTTGCCGTTTCCGGAGTATTGGCGAACAGTTGCACTGATTTGGCGACGTGCAAGTCTTTAACCCCATCAACAATCGCTTTGGTATAGCCTTTATTCATCGTAATTGCCGATGTAAGGGCATCGCAGGTATTATAAGGTATGCCTAGCAAATCGAAATAGCCTTGCAATTTTCCATCTTCACCCGGCGAACCATGTAAACCTATAAACACCGCATCAAACCTAACAACCTTATCTTGAATGGTTAGTGAAAAGTCGTTCTTATCAACGATGTATTTCAAGGCACTATCATCCACATAATACCAGCTGTCGCGGGTGATAATAATTTTATATACATCAAATTTATCCCTGTCTAAATTACTGTCTATTACTTCTGCACTTTTTAAAGAAATAACAGATTCGCCTGTAAATCCTCCCGTAACAAGTGCTATGTTCTTCTTCATTTGAGAATCAATATTTTTTCGGCGGCAAACTTAGGTATTTTTTAGATAGTAGATTACTGGGATTTGCATTCAATGTCGCTTAGTTAAGTGGTTGCGGGGCACCAATGCTATAAACTAAGGTTTGAAGTAGCAGGTGGAGACACCTGCTACGGCAGGCACCCGCTGTTGCTGTCCCCCTACCAACAGCTTAACTTAATAGGCAAACGCTGGGTGCTAATGTCCTCAATAGCACCTTCAATTCGTCCTCCTATCCTGTAAAAAACAAGCAACCTTTCATATCCTGATTTTTTGAATTAAGTTTGGGCTTTATTTGCCGAAAATCCATTAATGAATAAATTTTTCGCATACCTGCGTACAAGCACATTTCGCAAAAATCTGATTATAGCTATATCGTCTATAGCTGCATTTTTGCTGATTATATTTTTTAGTTTAAGGTTTTATACTCGCCACGGCGAAGGTATGCCGGTTCCGAAGTTAAAGGGATTAACTGTAAATGAAGCTATTGCGCTTTTAGAAGCGCAGGGTTTTAAATATCAGATTGATTCTGTTTACCAGATTGATAAACAGCCAGGACTGGTTGTTGAGCAAGACCCCGATGCAAATACCAACGTAAAGGAAAACCGTACCATTTACCTGACCATCATTACCACGAATGCGCCTGATGTTGGTTTCCCTGATATTTTTTCCATGACTTATCTTGAAGCGCGTGCCGTTTTGAGCAATTATGGAATTAAAATTGGCGATACTACTTATACTTCAGATATATCCCGAGACCGCGTTCTAGAAGCTTCGTTTAAAGGAAGGGCAATTTCCAAAGGCATGCAAATCCCCAAAGGTTCGGTGATTAGTTTGGTACTTGGTGATGGTAAGGGAGCAAGCCTGGTAGACCTGCCCGATTTAATTGGCCGAACATTAACTGAATCTGTCTTTGTATTAAAAGGGTCTTCCCTATCCGTGGGATCGGTAAGTTACGAAGGCTCGGTAACAGACAGTACTACAGCACGGGTTGTTAAACAATTCCCGGCTGTTAGCGATTCTTTAAACAAAGTAAGTATTGGTACCCCAGTTGATTTAATACTATCTAATGAAAACCCCGTTGAATGATATTAGTGCAGCCGAATTGATGGTAAAATTGGCTAATGGTGAAAACGTGCATCTGCTTGATGTAAGAGAACCTATTGAATTTCATACCTATAATATTGGAGGGCAGAACCTTCCTCTGGGAATCTTAAGTAACAGCCTTGATGATTTAGCCTATAACAAAGAGGAAGAGATTGTTGTTATCTGCCAAAGAGGAATACGCAGCGAAACTGGCCGCAGAATTTTAGCTGCTGCAGGCTACAGTAAGGTGTATAATCTTACTGGTGGATTATTAGCATATAGAAGGATTACTGAACAAAATATAATTTAAATGACTGATAAAAAATCAGGAAAGCTAAGTCAAAAAACAAAGATCATTATTGCCTTTGTGGCGATAATTGCTATAGCCCTTGGGGTTACATTCTTTAGTTATTACATGAAGTTTTTTGGGCCGAGCGTAACAGATAATGAAGAATATCTTTACATTAAAACCGGTTCAACGTTTGATGATGTGTACCAAACTATCCGTCAAAAAGAAATTGTAAAAAAGCCCGAAGTATTTAAATGGGTTGCTTTAAACATGGATTACCCTAAAGCGGTGAAGCCGGGGCGATACCTATTGAAGAAAGGGCAAAGTAACCGTAGCTTCATTAACATGCTGAAATCGGGTAACCAGAGTGCTGTTTCCCTGCAGTTTAAAAACCAGCGACTGAAGGAGGATT
>CBIHNR010000236.1:0-7543 GCA_966211215.1 uncultured Pedobacter sp. | reverse complement strand
AGTTAAGCGATTTGTCCGGCGTGGGTTGACCTTTCTCTCCCCCTGGGAGAGATGCGAAGGCAGAGAGGGTATAAGACTATGTTGGTTATCCCTCACCCTATCCCTCCCGAATAACTCAGGACAGGTCTCCTCTCCGAAGGAGTCCTTTGGACAAGGAGAGGGGAATACAAAACGCTTATTTTTAGACGCTTAACATATTGTTATAATCGAACTCAGGTTTTAAAGAAAATAAGGTTTGCTGGTAAAGTATTTTGAATAAATCAATTATTAAATGAAACCATCATGTGCAACCCATTATACGCGCACACACTGTAATGAATCCCGAAGCCTCGGAGCAACACATGATAGATTCACCACTATTAAACAACAAATTATTCTAATGAAAAAAATTTCTCTACTTCTTTTGCTGGCGTACAGCTCCATTACCTATTCACAAGTAAAAGGGGATTATACCGGTAAAAGTGGGGCGTTACAAAATATATCAGGGAAGAACAGTGCAAGCTCTTCATTGAATTCTTTAGGAACAGATCATAAACAACCCTCTCCGGTTAAACACTTCCCTTATCCGGGCCGCATCTCTTATGATGGATCAAGTTTGAAAATTGAAGGGCAGGACGTATTTATTTACAGCGCCGCATTTCATTACTTCCGAACACCTAAGGAACTGTGGCGAGATCGTTTTACAAAAATCAAAGCTGCGGGCTTTAATACCATTGAAACGTACATACCCTGGAATCTGAGTGAATTAAATAAACCCGCTAATATTAACGATTACTCGCAAGTAGATTTTTCAGATTTGAAGGAATGGCTGAACATGGCTCAAAACGAGTTTGGCTTTTATACCGTACTTAGGCCAGGGCCATTTATTTGTGCAGAATTCGCGGGTGGAGGTTACCCTCGTTGGTTGGCAAAATACCGGCCGGATGATGTTAAGGAATTCTGGCTTCGAAGCGCTGATTCCAGATACCTCGATTGGTGCGATCATTGGTATAAGGCGGTTTGCGAGTTCATCGCAAAAGAGCAGATAACGGCAAAGCCTAAAGGCCAAAAAGGCGTGATATTGATGCAGATTGAAAATGAGTACAATTATCACAAAACAACTAATAAGGTTTACGCGCTGCAACGTTTATATAAGGCTACGCAGAATGCTGGTGTAAAGATCCCTGTATTTACCTGTATGACCTCTGAAAGCCGGGCTAGCGAGGATAACCTTCTATCTCAGGTATTTGACTGCGATAACTATTATGTAGGTAAAAAAGATGCGATAACCTGTGCAACGAGAATGCAGGACCTGAAATCAAAGCAGTCTGATGCTCCAGGTTTTGTAACAGAATTGCAGGGAGGATGGTTCGCTACAGTTAAAGGCCCATTAAGCGAAGACAATTACTCTGACGATAAACACTTTTACGCCTTGGGAATGATGTCTATTCTGGGTGGTTCAACAGGAATTTTCCCGTATGTATTTGTTGGGGGGACACATTTTGCCGGTTGGGGTGCTCGTGGACAAACAACCTCTTATGATTATAATGCAGCTATCCGCGAGAATGGTGCGCTATCACCAAAGTATTACGCAGCTCAGAACCTGGGTAATTTTATTAAAAAGTATGGTTCTTCACTGATTCATTCCCGTGGTGGTGTTTGTGCATTTCAGAATGTACCTGCTGATGTTGCCGGGGGGATTCGCATGGCACAGGATGGTACCAGGTTTGTTTTTATGCATAACAGCGCTACCGAAAAAGCCTCAGGCACTATGCTTATTCAACCCGGTAAAAATGCAGAAGCAAGTAAGCCAATGTATAACCTGGATCAAAATGCCAACAAAGTATTAATCGAACAGCATTCAGATAACAGCTCATCATTAAAGGGCATACCGGATTTAAGCCTGAACTACAATCTGGAACCAATGGAAACGAAGGTTTTTATTATTCCTGCCGGATCAGATTCGCGTTCAGGATACTGGTGGACATTGGAAAATCCACAAGCTCAAACGCTACAGCCTCTTAAGGTGAGAATTAAAGAGGTTAAAAAGTATAACGAAGATTTGAAAGCCAAATGGCAACCTCTGGCTGAAGGTTCTTCACTACCTGAAATTGGCGTAAACGACCTTCGATATATTTTGTATCGTTCTAATTTCAAATTGAATTCTGAAGAAGTAAAAAAATACAAGCATTTATTATTTAACACCTTTTCCAGAGACATCATTAATGTAAAGGTTAATGGAAAACTGGCTCAAAGGGAATTCCCCTCAGAAACCTGGGCAGCAGAGGTCACTCGTCCAAGAGACAAATCTTTTACATTTATTAAGGAGACGGATTACCTCAATCGTTTTAATGTAAGTGGATTATTGCAAAAGGGTAATAATAGCATAGAACTGGTTTACGAAAACATAGGACATGAGCATGGCTATTTTCCGATGGAAGAGTTATGTGGTATAAGGAAAGCAGGTTTAGGCGAGACGGATTCAGTATTGCTTAAAAAACTAAGCTGGGAGGTGTCTACAAATTTAGCTGGCTTACAGAATGGATTTATCCAACCATCATTTAGTCCGAAAAATTGGCAAAGCGTGCAGCTGGATACATTAAGCCAGATTGCACGGAAAGGAAATAACATTCAGCCTAAAGGCAAACAGGATGCGCTGCTAACCTGGTATCGTGCCGAGTTTAAATTACCGGAGAATGCCACTAGCGCCGAAACCTGGAGATTGCTTATCAACGCTTCTGGAAATGGTGATATGTATATCAATGGACATAATATAGGAAAGCATTGGGAAGTGGGCGCCCAACGGGAATACTACCTTCCTGAATGCTGGCTTAATACCGGAGACAAGCCAAATGTAATTGTATTGGGTTTACGTCAAACTGTTAATGGTGCCGTGATAAGAGCTATGGAAGTGGCACCCTATGCAAATAATTATGTACTAGCAGAAAAGAGGTAAGCTTTAATTAAACTGAGAAAATTTTGGAATGTGCAAGCGGGTGTAGGTATAAGGTGCGGTCTTATCCACTCGCTTTGCTTTTCCTAATTTCACTAGGAAGTGTTACGGGATTCCTAATAATTAAATCCAGGCTTAAATATGCGGTTTGCAGAATGTGGGAGTCTTTCTTTCTCATTGGTACGAAGGAGTAATATAAATAATAAAGCGCTTAGTGTCCCCCTCTGGAGGGGGTAGGGGGAGGAATATGCGATGTGTTATGATTAAGCGATAAACCACCTCCGCCTATCGGCACCTCCGCCAGCGGAGGACAGCACTAATCAGCTTTTGCAAGAAGACAAAGAGCTGTTTTCAATGAACAATACTCTTAGTTTATGGCCTCAAAGAGGCGGTAAAGCAAAGTGTTTATTTTGAATTATTTAGCTAATGAAAATAATCGAACTCAGGTTGATGTTAATCCTGGGCAAAATAAGTAACGCGAGTCAAACAATTTATAGCAGGCCAATACACATACTAAGAACACAATACCAAAATACTATAAGCTTTAACGATGAAAAGGAAAGTTCTATTAATATTTGTAACCTCTTTAATCCTTCTGTGCAATTTAAAAGCCCAGCAATTAAATATCTACCCTGTACCCAGTGCAATTGTTTATGGGCGGCATAATGATGATTTTACCGTTCAGGTTCGGGTTCCTAAGGGTGAATGGATGGATCTCTACGAATATAACATCTTAGTAGATAATGATACCGAATCTAAAATATCAATGGTGAGCTTCGATTTCGGCCAAAAAGTGGAAGTCAGAGTAAAGCTAAACCATGGAGTATTACAACAAGTAAGAATCAGGCCAGGGAAAGCAAGTATTACCCCTGTGGTTAAAGGAAATGAGTTTACCTTCTTTATGGATAAACCGCAGAAGTTATCCGTTGAGGTTAATGGAAATAAGCTGAATAATTTACACATTATCGCCAATGCAATTCTTAAAGATATCCCTTCTAAGGATGATAAAAACGTTATCTATTTTGGGCCCGGTGTTCATAAGCCAGGAGATTTGCCAGGAGATGTATTCGTGATCCCTTCCAATACTACAGTTTACATTGACGGAGGAGCCCTTCTTAAAGGGAAGCTTCTATGTAACAAGGTTGAGAATGTAAAAATAATTGGGCGAGGGATAATCGACCAGGCTGTGAGGGGACTGGAAATTACACACTCAAAAAATATTTCAGTTGAAGGAATCAAAATAGTTAACCCGAAGCACTATTCCATATATCTGGGCGAATCATCGAACATCAGAATTAAAGATGTGAGTGCGTTTAGCATGGGCCCCTGGACCGATGGCATTGACATGATGAGCTGTTCGGATGTAAAAATAGACGATGTTTTTTTAAGAACTTCTGATGATTGCATTGCTATTTACGCCCACCGCTGGAATTTTTATGGCAATAGCACCGATGTAAGTGTGAGCAACAGTATTCTCTGGGCTGATATCGCTCACCCGATCCATATTGGTATTCATGGTAATATATCTGCCAAGGGAGATACTATACAAAATATTTCATTTAAAAACATTGATATCCTTGAACACGATGAGGATGATAGAATAAGTCAGGGAGCTATGGCAATTTGCCCCGGAGATTTCAATCTGATAAGAAACATTGTTTTTGACGATATACGTGTTGACCAAATTGAGGAAGGTAAGCTTTTTAATCTGAGGGTAGTAAATGATCCTAAATATGGATTAGGTGCGGGCCGTTGTATTGAAAATGTAACTTTTAAGAATATCTATTACAATGGTAGCCTGCCAAATCCCTCTGTAATTGAAGGTTTTGATAATGAACGTCTAGTGAAAAATATTCTGTTTAAAAATCTCAATATTAATGGTAAGCAGGTATTGAATGCAGAGCAGGCCGAGATTAGAATAGGTAAGTATGTGGAGAATATCAAGTTTGAAAAATAAATTAAATATGAAGATTAGATTTTTGCTGGGAGTATTGTTTGCCCTGCTTAGCCTGAAACACACTATTGCTCAAAGCAACATAACCAATCCTCTGTTCGATGGATTTTATGCTGCGGATCCTTCAATTGTTAAGCATAACGGTTTCTATTATGTATATGCAACTATTGATCCCTGGGGTGGCGAAGAACTGGCCGTTTTTAAAACTAAGGATTTTGTTAATTATGAAAGGATACACATCAACTGGCCTACCAAGAAACAATGTACCAGTTCCACTTCAAACAGTAATAAAGTTTGGGCGCCATCGGTTGTTGAGAGGGGGGAAAGTTTTATATGTACGTTTCCGTTGGTAGTGAAGTTTGGGCAGGCACAAGCGATTCCCCATCCGGCCCCTGGAGAAATCTGAAATCAGATAATACTCCTTTAATTAAAAAAGACTTTATTCCAGGTTATCATATGATTGATGCAGAATGCTTTATTGATGATGATGGCCAAGCCTATTTGTACTGGGGATCGGGACTGCGTTGGGTAAATGGCAAGTGCTTTATCGTAAAACTGAAAGAGGACATGTATTCTTTCGATGGCGATTATAAGGAAATCACGCCACCCAACTATTTTGAAGGCCCCGTTATGGTTAAACATAAGAAGACCTACTACCTGATGTATTCCGAAGGAAAGGCAACTAATTGCACTTATAAAATTCGTTATTCAACCAGCACAACACCTTACGGGCCATGGACTGAAGGAGCTACAAGCCCTATTATACAGTCTGATGAAAACAATCAGGTTTGCGGGCCGGGACATCACACAGCCTTTAAGTCGGGAGGAAAAAACTACATACTGTACCACAAGATTTTTCCACAGACAAAGGCCACTGTTCTACGCCAGTTATGCCTGGGCGATTTAGACTTTGACAAAAAGGGCAATATCAAGAAGGTTGAATACAGATCAACTTTTGCCTTGAAATAACACACGTTCAATATTAAAAATATATTTAAATAATTCGTAATGCAATACTCTATCTTAAGGCTAAAATGCCATACAAAAGGTTTTGTTGCAAAAACATTGCATGTGCTTGTCCAGGTTGGGTTGCTTACATGGATAAGTGCCTCTAAAGCGCAGCCAGCTAATCCATTTGGTAATGCGCTTATTCCCGACATGATTGCAGATGCCAGCATTCAGGAAATTAACGGGACCTTCTATTGTTATGCAACAACAGACGGTTATGATCAGCACTTAAGAACGTCCGGGCCTCCGGTAGTATGGAAGTCGAAAGACTTTGTTAACTGGAGTTTTTCGGGATTTTATTTTCCTTCGGCTGTTGGACATAAATACTGGGCACCCAGCAAAGCTGTTGCTGCTAATGGCAAATATTATATTTATCCAACGGTGAATGGTTTTATGTATCCTGCTGTTGCAGATTCACCTGACGGACCTTTTAAACTGGCAAAAGGTGATGACGTTTTTACCACACCCCCTACTTCTTCAACTTTGTTAAAATCCAAAGATCCCAAAGGCCCTGCCGGTATAGATGCCGAAATTTTTATCGATGATGACAAACAGGCATATGTGTTTTGGCAACGGAGAAAAGCGGCACGGTTAAATCCGGATATGGTTACGGTTGATACAAATCAAATAACCATTCCTACTCCCCGGAGTGGTTATTCGGAAGGCCCAATATTTTTTAAACGAAAAGGTATTTACTATTATTTGTATACCCTGGGTGGGGCCGAGAAGTATCAATATCCTTATATAACGAGCAAAGTGTCTCCATTAGGTCCATTTCAGGCCCCTGCAAAAGATGACATCATTACTACTACAGACTATACCCGCCAGATATATGGCCCGGGCCATGGATCTGTTTTCAACGTACCGGGTACTGACGATTATTATATAGCCTACCTTGAATTTGGACGTGGAAGTACTAACCGACAAACCTATGTTAATAAGTTGGAATTTAACGAAGATGGGTCAATTCGCCCCGTTAGTCTTACCATGAACGGTGTTGGCGCATTGCACAAGATTAAAACGGAACCTAAAAAGAAAGTGGCAAATGCTAGCGCCTCCAGCATACGTGCAGATTTAAAAATCAAGAGAGAAGGGGACTCGTTGTTCCATCGCACGGAATCTTTTGTACCCTCTTTCGCTTTTGATAGTGCAAACGGCTCCCGATGGATGCCAGCAGCAGAAGATCAATCGCCCTGGGTTACAGCTGACCTTGGAAAAACAACCAGAATTAAACGGAGTGAAGCCTTTTTTGTAAGGCCTACGCAAGGCCATGCTTATACACTCGAATATTCTTTGGATGGTAAAACCTGGACATCCTGCGGCGGGCATCCTGATATAAAAATTCAATCTCCGCATATAGATGATTTGAGTATTAAAGCACGATACCTGCGGATTAAAATTGATAAAGGAATAAAAGGTGTTTGGGAATGGAATATTTATTAGAGCGCTTTTTATGGAATCGCTGCTTAAGGGTATTTTATCATTATAACGAAAGGAGAGATCCTAGGCAATAGGTATAACAAAGCGCTTTAAGATTTATTGGATGTTAATTTATTTTTTAAGGTCCAAATGCTTCTTCGAGGTCCTCCTATCGTTATAATGACATCATTTGCAACTAGCTCATTTTTAAGCATTTTAAAATATGAAAC
>CBIHNR010000235.1:0-7545 GCA_966211215.1 uncultured Pedobacter sp. | reverse complement strand
CGATCTCATTTATACCTATTAAAAACAAACCAAAATCATAAATAAATCAAGAAAAGAAAGATGCTTCACCCCACAGGCTCAAGCGGGCCCGCCTTTCTTTTCAACCCTACGCTCGAACCGCTGCAAAAGCGGAAGTGCTAACTTGAAGGCCTTTCCTTCTATCAATGTCATCTTACTTTCGGTGTTTGAAAAAATCCCTCACTACCACTGACATAAAATATGAAAAGGCTTTCTGCAAATTTAATAACGCAGGGGGCTGCCTCTTGCCTTTTTCTCTCTTACTTTTTACCAAATACTGCAGGAGATTTATTGCTCTGTTGAAACCCTTTCAGAGGGCATATCAGTTAAGGTGTATTTTAGAGGGTAACTTTGGCTTTAACTTCTTATTACCGATGATTGCGGAACGACTGAAGTCTTCAGCTTTGTTGTTTACTTTGCCAGCCAGCCAACTAAATGGTGAACTGGTGAGCTTAGCTGCCAAAAAGTAATTGACGTTAAATATTATAACGAAAAATACACATTGAATAAGCAGTAATACTTTTAGATCGAAGCTAGCAAAAGCCTTATCAGCATAGGGGTTTAAGTACGCCATTAATTCAAATACCAGAATATTCTGGATCAAGAAAATAGCGAATACATTCTTTTGGGGATTGAATCTTTTAACAAAATTAATTCTCCCGAACTTCACCAGAACCAAAAAGAAAGTTATTCCAAACAGGGCATTTGAAAAACGTAAGGAAGAAAATGGATCGATTGACCCCTGCTCCAACAACACGTGCCCTTCGTAGCAAGCAAGGCAAAAAGTAGCTAGTAAAACTGCGTTTATGGCGGTCCATGAAAGCTGCTCCAGAAAAATCGTTAACCTATAAATATGGCGGTTAATATAGACTCCGAGCCAGATAAAGAAGGTGTAGCCAAAAAGAGCTTTGGTATGTGAAACTTCAAACCAGTGCTCGTGCAGGTTCATGCAGTAGGCCAGGCTTATCAAGGCCAGAATTATACCAAACCAAGCTTTAAAAACAAACTGCTTAAAGGCTATAATAACAGAAGTAGAAATAAAAAAGACAGGAATAAACCAATAAGAACTGTAAAATAAAGTCCCTATTAATATGACATAAAGGTGGTGTAATGCTCCGGAGTAATCGCCGTCGGCCAGGAATTCTACACCTAGCCTTAGTTTATATATAGCAAATACATAAATAAAAAATAGAAAAGGCAGGTAAGTGCTGCGTAAACGCTTCTTAAAATAACTGCTTACAGAATAAGTATTAAGCTTATCAGCAAGAAGAAAACCGGAAATCAGGAAAAAGTTAATGGTTCCCAGTTTTCCTAATTGAAGTACGCAAGAGTATATAAAATTATCCTGAAAGCCAAGAAACTCGCGGTTTTGCCAGCCCAGCAGGCAATGGCCCCAGATAATTGAACAAATTGATATAAAACGGACACCATCTATTACCTGATAAACCGATGATTTATCAAGATCTCCCACCTCATTCCTCTCGATCCGTAAAGATTCCTTGTTTTTTAAGGATAATCCTAACGTATATGCCATGTAAAAGGGTTAAGCATTATTGTTTACGCTTAACTACCTTTTTATGTTACACATATGTAAAATTTTCACTCAGTTAAAACAAGAATTAAATCATAACACACAGAAGGCGAAACCCTTACAAACAAAAATTATTTGTGTAATAAATACACTTTATCAGGTATGCTGAATAATTGCCTTTTATAGGATTAAAGCTGAAAGAGGAAGAACTAAAGGCTATATCAGCTATTGAAGGGAAACGCGTCCTTTTACCTTTGGGCTTTTGCCTTACGAAGGTGTATTAATTGCCTTCCAGAGCAAATCTTTAAGCTCTGTAATCCCCTTTTGAGCTACAGAAGAAATGAATGCATAAGGTATATCCGGCAAATCTTGCTTCATTTCAGCAACCAACTCATCATCCAGCATATCCGACTTACTAATAGCCAGAATACGCGGCTTATGCATCAGTTCCGGATTATACTCTTCAAGCTCATTTAACAGGATGGCGTACTCTTCCTTTATGCTTCTACTGGTATCAGCGGGCACCAGGAACAGCAGTACTGCATTCCTTTCAATATGGCGTAAAAAGCGCAATCCTAATCCTTTTCCTTTCGAAGCCCCTTCTATAATCCCGGGTATATCAGCCATCACAAATGAACGATTATCCCGATAAGCCACAATTCCAAGATTCGGCACCAATGTGGTGAATGGATAATCGGCGATTTCAGGCTTAGCAGCAGATACCACTGACAGCAATGTCGATTTACCGGCATTTGGAAAACCAACCAGGCCTACGTCGGCCAGCACTTTCAACTCCAATATCATCCATTCTTCTTTGCCGGGTTCTCCTGGCTGTGCAAATCTTGGGGTTTGCAAAGAAGGAGTTTTAAAATGCCAGTTTCCCAGCCCTCCTCTTCCTCCGGCTGTCAGAATTTTAGTTTCTCCGTCCTTGGTAATCTCAAAAATCACCTCTCCAGTTTCAGCATCTTTAGCAATAGTACCCAAAGGCACCTCTAAAACCTCATCCTTACCATTTCTGCCGGTACTTAATGCACTGCCACCATTTGCGCCATTCTCAGCAATTACGTGTTTACGGTACTTCAGGTGTAGAAGTGTCCAAACGTGTGTACTTCCTTTTAAGATGATATGGCCACCACGTCCACCATCCCCGCCGTCGGGACCACCGGTTGCGGTATGTTTATCGCGGTGCAAATGAGCAGATCCGGCGCCTCCATGGCCGGAACGACAACAAATTTTAACATAATCGACGAAGTTTGAACCTTGAGACATGGAACTAGAGATTAGAGAATGGAGATTAGTAGTTTTGGCACGAATCGGAGATCCTGTATACTACAAAAATAGCGGATAGAAGTTTCCTCCGTATCCGCTAGTATATTTAATTCGCTTGATTTAAAAAGAAAAAGAATCTACAGCTTCAGTTATTCCTGAAAATATTTCATCAATATTACCAATACCATTAATACTCAGGTACTTACCCTGCGATTTGTAGAAATTAGCCACTGGCGCTGTTTTATTGTTGTATTCCTCAATACGCTTACGAATAATTTCAGGATTTGCATCATCAGGGCGTCCAGAATCTTTACCGCGAAGCAAAAGGCGTTTTTCCAATTCGTCGCTGTTAACATCTAAAGCAACCATTCCAGAAATCTCTGTACCCTTTGATGCGAGTAATGTATCAAGCGCTTCAGCCTGAGCCACGGTTCTTGGAAAACCATCGAAAATAAAACCTTTGGCATCCTTATTAGCGTCCAGCTTATTGCTTATCATGCCAATAACAACTTCATCAGGAACTAAAACACCTTGGTCCATCAACTTTTTAGCTTCAAGCCCTAGTTGAGTTCCATTGGCAATTTCATTTCTTAAGATGTCTCCAGTTGATAAATGTACAAGCTGATATTTTTCAATTAGCTTCTGGGATTGAGTTCCTTTACCGGCGCCCGGAGGGCCAAACAACACTAGATTAAGCATTCAGATTGTTTTTAAATTTAAAAGCCTTTTCGGGTATATTGCGAAAAGGCTTTCTATTTGGTTGGTGGACCTGAAGGGAGTCGAACCCCTAACCTCCTGATCCGTAGTCAGGTGCTCTATCCAATTAAGCTACAGGTCCCTTTGTTTATCGTGCTGCAAAGATAGAGTTTGTTTTTAATACTAAAAATTGTTTTTGCGTTTTTTTGACGTTTTAAAAATGCAAGGCACTCAAAACATTGATTTGCAGGCAGAAAAATTAACAATGGGCATTCGCCTGCATCTTTTCCCAAACCACGGGTTTCACCCGTGGTTGCTTAGCGTCAAGCCTTTCAGGCTTGCCTGGTAGCAGAACATGCTATGCTAGTCATTCGAACAAGAGAGTTGTGTCCACACGATAGGAACATTCGGGACACCTACGGCGCATCCGAAATCCTTAAGTTAATGATATTGCCCGATGGGGCTTCCCTTTAAGTTGAGGGCATTGGACTTTTCCCTTATAGTACAAACTTGCGCTTCGGAAACCGGCAGAAGCGAGCTCATTGTCCACAGGATTCCTTTTAGAAACACTGAAAACTTTTTCTAGCCCCTATCCCTGTGCATACGGATAGCTGCTAAAGATCGGCATCCGTTGAAAATATCTTTCTTTAAAGTTTTATAATTTATATTTTTAACCATGAGTTTTACTGAAGATTTTCTTCACTTTGTTTGGAAATACCGCCTGTTTACACAAAAAAACCTACTAACCTGTAATGGCGAGGACGTTGAAGTGCTTGCGCCCGGAATGCATAACAGCCATGCAGGTGCAGATTTTGAAAACGCAAAAGTCAGAATTAACGGAACTCTCTGGGCTGGGAATGTTGAAATTCATGTAAAATCGTCTGACTGGGAAAAGCATCACCATTCAACCGACAAGGCCTATGACAATGTGGTTTTACATGTAGTTTATGAAAATGACGCCCCCATCTTTAGAAGCGACACGACCGAAATACCTACCCTCGTTTTAAAGAACCATTTAAATGCTGGCATAGAACACCGCTACAGTGAATTGATGAAAAACTTAAGCTGGATTCCGTGTGAGAAGCTATTGCCGGATATAGAAAGTATCCACCTTGAGAACTGGTTATCGCGCGTATTAATTGAACGGCTGGAAGAAAAGTCGGCAGGTGTATTTAACCTACTGGATGAATTTAAAGGCAGTTGGGACGATACATTTTATGTTCTTTTAGCGAGAAACTTTGGATTTAAAACCAATTCAGTACCCTTTGAACTACTTGCAAAATCCCTGCCGCAGCAAATACTAGCGAAGCATAAAAATAACGCCCTCCAGATTGAAGCCCTTATTTTTGGACAGGCGGGATTTCTTCAGCAGGCAGAAGATGACTATATGCAGAACCTGCAAATGGAATACCGCTTTCTACAAAAAAAGTATTCACTCAATCCAATCGAGCATCATTTATGGAAATTCCTCCGCCTTCGGCCACAGAACTTCCCAACTATTCGGCTTGCTCAATTTGCCGCCCTGATTTTAAAATCAAGCCACCTCTTCTCAAAAGTCATTGAGGTTAAAAACCCTAAAAACATTGCTGGGCTATTTGAAAACCTTCCGGTAAACCTTTACTGGAAAACGCATTACCGCTTCGGTAAAGAAACTGAAAAAGCAGCTTGCCAGCCCGGAGACGCCACTATACATAATATCCTATTGAATTCTGTCGTTATAGCGCTATTCAGTTACGGAAAATATACTGGAAATCAACACTTAACAGATCGGGCACTGGAACTATTAGATGGACTTCCGGCAGAAACAAATCAGATAATTGGAAGGTTTAAAGATGCCGGCATTGAGCCAGGAAACGCCGCCCGGTCACAAGCACTATTACAATTAAAGAAAAACTATTGTGATAAAAAAAATTGCTTAAATTGTGCGGTTGGAGCAAAGATTATTAAGGTAGCGTGATATGATACAGCGAATACTGGAATATTTTGAAAAAAGATCGTTCGGAGTTTCCACTTATTTAGGAGAACGTTTTGATATGTCGATCTCTAAAATCCGTTTATTCTTTATCTATTCATCATTTTTAGCCGTAGGCACTCCACTTATTTTCTATTTTCTTGCAGCCTTTGTGCTCGGAATTCGCAACTACATGAAGCGCATCCGCACTCGGATATGGGATTTTTAGCTGGATAAGATCCTTGCAATGTCGTGATGCCCATTTGCAGACGCCACATCCGCAGGTGTTTTACCAGCGTCCGTTTTAGCGTGAATATCTGCGCCAGCTTCCAGTAACAAAATTAAAATCTCGATATTTCCGTGATACGCAGCCGAATGCAAAGGTGTTAAACCGGATGATTGGGCTACATTTACTTCGGCACCTGCCTCCAGCAATATTTTAGTAATGTCGCTATTATTTGCTGCGACGGTAGAATTTAACGGATAAACATGATAGCCATTTTGTGAGGGGACGATTGGATCTGCACCCTTCAGCAAAAGATACCTGGCTACATCTTCTTTGCCGAAATAACTTGCCAAGCCTAAAGGCGTAAATCCATCCTCAGAAAATGAATTAATTAAATCTGGGCGGTGATAAATAATATTGGCCACACTGTCAAACTTTCCAACGGCCGAAGCCTCAAAAATACTAAGGTCTTTTACATACCTTAAAATTATAGCAGCAATGGGTGGCTTCTTATAATAACAGGCTAGCATTAAAGGCGACACGTTAAAACTTGTATTCGTTACTGCAAGCTGAGGCCGCATTCTCAATAACTCACTTAAAGCCGCTCCATTTCCTGATTGAATGTACTCTTCTAATAACGCTGTAGAACTCATCTAAAACAATATTAGCAAAAAGTAAGTACCTTTTGCAAGTAATTTTTGTAGCTTTAATAAAATCAGTTTCGCGCTCAAAACCATATATAACTTATATTTGCGGGGTTAAACCCGCCACAAATCAATGCCGGTAAAAGGAAATCAGTTTAGGTCTAATAGTTTCAGGAATGAGCCAGGCTACGCCAAACAGCCTGCTAGGGAACGAGTTGCAAAGGATAAGGAGAGGCCGGAAGCATTGCCAAACTTTACATTTAATGACGGCAGAGTATTAAAGATTGCCGGGCTTTTTTTTCTGGTACTATCCCTCTATTTTTTGGTAGCATTTACGTCTTACCTTTTTACATGGCAAGATGACCAGAGTTATGTTATCGACGCCAATGGAGGCTGGAGTAACTTATTTAAATCAGCAGAAGAACTTGAGCGCGCTGGAGTTGTAAATCCGGCTGTAGAGAACTGGCTGGGCAAATTCGGAGCATTACTCTCCCATCAATTTATTTATAAATGGTTTGGGCTTGCGTCCTTTCTTTTTATAGCCGTTTTCTTCATTATCGGATACCGCCTGTTATTTAAGGTAAAGATAGCTTCCATCTCCAAAACCCTGGGCTATTCGCTTTTCCTTTTAATCTTCATCTCCCTGGCTTTAGCCTTCTTTCACGGCTTTGCCTCGGATTATCCTCATTTTTTAGAGGGGGAATTCGGATTTTGGTCAAACCGCCTATTGCAAGCACAAATTGGAAATGCGGGCACAGCAGGCTTGCTTGCCTTTGCAGGCTTAACGGCATTGATTATAGCTTACAATATTGATTTCAAGATTCCGAAGAGGGAGAAAAAACTAGTTCTGGATAATGTACCTGAAGACGATTTTGAGGAAGACATTGAAAATGAGGATGATTTTAGGACAGAACCGGTTGAATTTTCCGTTAAAGCCAATCGGGTACTAAGGCAAGAGCCTCAAATTGAAGATATTGAAAATCCAACACAAGGCCAGCCGTTAAAGCAAGAACGCTTTGCGCCGCCGGTGGCCTATGAGCCCGAGGTAGAACGTGAGCTGATAGTTCCGAAGCCGGTACCACTAGAAACTATTGCTGCTACCAGCGCTGCTTCTGTTGCCTTTAATATTGTGAAGCCTGAAATTCCGCAGGAGGAAATTGAAGATGAGCACTTAAGCCCTGAACAGGACTTAACTATAAAAAGAGAAGAG
>CBIHNR010000234.1:0-7633 GCA_966211215.1 uncultured Pedobacter sp. | reverse complement strand
TGCTGGTGATATTGCTGCGGTAGTTGGATTTAAAGATATCAAAACAGGAGATACTCTTTGTGATGAGAAAAACCCAATCGTTCTTGAGTCTATGAACTTCCCTGAGCCGGTTATCGGTTTAGCGATTGAGCCAAAAACTCAGGCGGATATGGATAAATTAGGTCTTGCTCTTGGTAAATTAGCTGAAGAGGATCCTACATTCCAGGTAAAAACTGACGAGGATACTGGTCAGACAGTTATCTCTGGTATGGGTGAGCTTCACTTAGATATCATCATGGACCGTTTGAAACGTGAGTTCAAAGTTGAAGTTAACCAAGGTGCTCCTCAAGTTGCTTACAAAGAGGCTATCACTGGTACAGTTCAACACCGTGAAACTTACAAAAAACAAACTGGTGGTCGTGGTAAATTTGCTGATATCCAGGTTGTTATTTCTCCTGTTGACGAAGGTAAAACTGGTCTTCAGTTCGTAAATGAGATTGTGGGTGGTTCTATTCCTCGTGAGTATATCCCTTCAGTTGAAAAAGGATTTGCTTCTTCAATGGCGAACGGTGTGCTAGCAGGTTTCCCTGTTACAGATATGAAAGTTCGTTTAATTGACGGATCATTCCACGCTGTCGATTCAGACTCATTATCTTTCGAAATTGCAGCTCGTTCTGCATTCCGTGAAGCATTGCCAAAATGTAAGCCTGTGTTAATGGAGCCAATCATGAAAATTGAGGTTCTTACACCAGAAGAAAACATGGGTGATGTAATGGGTGACTTGAACCGTCGCCGTGGCCAGCTGCAAGGTATGGATACTCGTAATGGTGCTCAAGTGATCAAAGCGTTAGTTCCACTTTCTGAAATGTTTGGTTATGTAACACAGTTACGTACTATCACTTCAGGTCGTGCTACTTCAACAATGGAGTTCGATCATTACGAACCAGCTCCTAAAAACGTTCAGGACGAAGTTGTAGCGAAAGCTAAAGGTAAGTCTGTAAACGCTTAATATAAGATAAAAGTAGAAAGGTAAGAGGTAAAAGCTTTTTACCTTTCTTAAAGATAAACGCTCTGCTTAATAAATAGCTCTTAAGCAGGGTTTAAATAAAAAAACAAAAATGAGCCAAAGAATCAGAATCAAATTAAAATCTTACGATTACAACTTGGTTGATAAATCAGCTGAGAAAATCGTAAAGACTGTAAAACCTACAGGTGCTGTTGTTAGTGGTCCAATTCCTCTTCCAACTGAGAAAAAAATCTTTACAGTATTACGTTCACCGCACGTTAACAAAAAAGCTCGTGAGCAGTTCCAACTATGCTCTTACAAGAGATTATTGGATATCTACAGCTCTAACTCTAAAACTGTAGATGCGCTTATGAAACTTGAATTGCCTAGCGGTGTTGAAGTTGAGATCAAAGTGTAACTTGCTGAGATTTTAATAAAAAGATTAATCCCGTTCAGATTTCTGGACGGGATTTTTTATGCCCAAGATTTCCTTTACAAAACCTCTTATAACCAGATTATTTTCCCGCTACACAGATAACAAACTCCCCCTTTAAAACATTAGTTTCAAAATGAGCTTTAATTTCGGGAAGTGTACCTCTAACGGTTTCTTCAAACACCTTGGTAAGCTCTCTCGAAACAGAAGCCAATCGGCCTTCCCCGAAGGTATGGCTAAATTCTTCCAGCGTTTTTAATAAACGATGAGGCGATTCATAAAAAATCATTGTGCGTTCCTCGTCTGCCAATTCCCTTAAACGTGTCTGCCGGCCTTTCTTAACAGGGAGAAATCCTTCGAAGGTAAATCTGTCTGAAGGTAAGCCGGAATTAACCAAAGCTGGTACGAATGCCGTTGCGCCCGGAAGGCATTCGATATGTATATCATGCTTTAAAGCTTCCCTAACCAAGAAAAACCCAGGGTCTGAAATTGCCGGGGTACCAGCATCTGAAATCAGGGCTACGTTCTGTCCTTCCTTCAAAAATCGAACAATCTCGCTACTTGCCTTATGCTCATTATGCTGATGATGGGCATAAACTTTCTTGTCGATTTCAAAATGCTTTAACAAAGGAGCACTTGTCCGAGTATCTTCGGCAAGAATCAAGTCAGCCTCTTTTAAAATTCGGATTGCCCTTAAAGTAATATCTTCCAAATTTCCAATTGGCGTGGGCACAAGGTATAGTTTACCGCTCATGATTTTAGTTATGAGTTTGTAGTTTTGAACAAGGAGTTGGAAATCTCCAAACTCACAACTCTAAACTCCAAACTGTTTATATCTTTGTCAAAATTTTTCAAAAAGATGCTGCAAGTTAGTTATATCAGAGAAAACAAAGAGAAGGTTTTAGAACGTTTAGCCGTTAAAAATTTCAAACAGCCTGAACTGGTTGATGAAATCATTTCACTAGATGAAGAGCGTCGCCAAACACAATCACAACTTGACTCGATTTCTGCTGAAGCAAACGGCATTGCGAAACAAATCGGCGAACTAATGCGCCAGGGTAAAAAAGCCGAAGCAGAAGAATTGAAAGCTAAAACACCCGTTTTGAAAGAACAGGTGAAAACTTTCGGGGAAAAGCTTGCGGCACTAGAGCAGGAACAACTTAACAAAACTATCCAGCTTCCCAACCTTCCGCATATTTCGGTTCCTTTAGGCAACACTCCTGAAGAAAATGAAACAATATTTGAGCATGGCGAGAAGCCTATCTTAACGCAAAAATTACCACACTGGGAACTGGCAGCTAAATACGACATTATAGATTTTGAATTAGGAAATAAAATTACCGGTGCTGGTTTCCCTGTATATAAAGGAAAGGGTGCAAAGCTACAAAGAGCATTGATCAACTTCTTCCTGGATCATGCGGAAGCTGCCGGCTACCGCGAAATGCAGCCACCCATTGTAGTAAACGAGGCATCTGGTTTTGGCACTGGCCAGCTTCCTGATAAAGAAGGACAAATGTATCATGTTGGCATTGACAACTTATATCTTATCCCAACCGCCGAAGTGCCAGTTACTAACCTATATAGGGATGTAATTGTAAGAGAAGAAGAACTTCCGATTAAGAATTGTGCCTATACCCCATGTTTCCGTCGTGAGGCTGGTTCTTACGGAGCGCATGTTCGCGGATTGAATCGCTTACACCAGTTTGATAAGGTTGAGATTGTGCAGATTGCTCATCCTGATAAATCGTATGAAGTGTTGGAAGAAATGAGTTCATATGTTCAGTCACTGTTACAAAAGCTTGAATTACCTTACCGCGTGTTGCGTCTATGCGGTGGCGATATGAGCTTTACATCAGCCTTAACCTATGATATGGAAGTTTGGTGTGCAGCCCAGGAGCGCTGGCTTGAAGTATCCTCCGTCTCCAATTTTGAAACGTTTCAAAGCAACCGCCTGAAACTACGCTATAAAGGCAAAGAAGGAAAGGCTCAACTGCCTCATACTTTAAACGGTAGCGCTCTTGCCCTGCCTCGCATTGTTGCAACGCTCCTAGAAAACAATCAAACAGAGAACGGGATTAAAATTCCAGCTGCATTAGTGCCTTATACTAAGTTCGAATGGATTGACTAGTTATTTTTGATCCAGCCTTTGCTTCCTAAATGTGAAGGCTGGATCAAAAAATAATAATATAACATTTACGTTTAAGTGTTATATTTACAACCGAAGCAGAAAAACGGACAGGCTAAGTCATCCTCTGACCTCTCAGCCACTTTTTCAATAAGGCGCCGTTACCCTGAAACAGCAGTTCAGCAAAACTTTAAAGCAATTAACAAGTTTTGTATAGGCTGCAATCTTCGTGCTTTAAAATCCAGGCAAAAATAACTATTCGGCTTACCGAAATCTAAATTTACTGACATGACATTTGATTATAATACTACAAGGAAGAAGCTAATCCTTGCTGAATATGGCAGAAATGTTCAGAACATGGTTGCTTACATCTGCAGCCTACCTACTAAAGAAGAGCGAAACAGGCATGCTCAAGTGGTGATAGACCTAATGGGATTCTTAAATCCGCACTTGCGTGACGTTACCGACTTTAAGCATAAATTGTGGGATCATCTTCACATAATTTCCGACTTTAAGATTGATGTAGATTCGCCGTACCCAAAGCCGTCGGAAGATGCGATACATTTTAAACCAGAGCGTCTCATGTACCCTCAAGAACGTATCAAATTCAAACATTATGGGAAAACGGTTGAAATAATGATACAAAAAGCCAAGGCTATTGAGGACCATCAGCGCAGACAGGCTATGATCCATTCTATTGCAAACTTTATGAAGATGGCTTATGTAACCTGGAATAAGGATACTGTAGCAGACGAAACGATAATTAATGATTTAAGGGAATTATCAAACGGAGAGCTTATTTTAGAAGATAATGTAAATCTAAGCAAAGTTGAAGTTCGGTCTAATGCACCAGGCGTTCGCCAGAAAAATGCCAGCAGTAGTAGCCAGAGCAACAGTTACAATAAAGGCCGCCAAAATAATAACAATAACCGCAATCAAGGCAACCGCCCTAAAAACGTGGGAAAACGTTACTAGTTAAAACCAACGCAAACTTTTATCAGTCTCATGAATGCATTTGAAATTCACGGTGGGAAACCGTTGAAAGGCGAAATCATTCCTCAGGGCGCAAAAAATGAAGCCCTTCAGGTTATTTCCGCCGTTTTGTTAACAGAAGAGAAAGTAACTATCAGTAATATCCCCGATATTAAAGATGTTAATAAGCTAATTGAACTACTTGGCGACCTGGGAGTTTCTGTTGAACGAATTAATAAAGACACTTACTCTTTTCAAGCGAAGAACATCGACCTCGAGTTTTTTCAATCTAAAGAGTTTAAAAATAAAGGCGGAAGCTTACGGGGATCGATCATGATCGTTGGGCCATTGCTAGCTCGTTTTGGAAAAGCTGCGATTCCAAAACCAGGAGGCGACAAAATTGGCCGCCGGAGGCTAGACACGCATTTTCTGGGCTTTGAGAAACTCGGTGCCAAGTTTGTTTATGATGCCGAGACCAGCTTCTTTAACGTTGATGCAACCGATCTTAAAGGCACTTATATCCTTTTAGATGAAGCATCCGTAACAGGGACAGCGAATGTTGTAATGGCCGCAGTTCTCGCTAAAGGAACTACAACGATTTATAACGCAGCCTGCGAACCTTACCTGCAACAGCTGTGCAAAATGCTTAATCGCATGGGCGCAAAAATTTCAGGCATAAGCTCCAATTTACTTACAATTGAAGGTGTAAGCCGCTTGAGCGGAACAGAGCACAAATTATTGCCTGATATGATTGAAATTGGCTCGTTTATCGGGCTTGCAGCTATGACGGGCTCAGAAATCACTATTAAGGACGTTCAATACCAGGAACTAGGAATTATTCCAAATGTTTTTAAACGCCTTGGTATTCAAATGGAGCTACGTGGCGACGATATTTTCATTCCGGCACAGAGTAATTATGAAATAGAAACATTTATAGATGGATCAATTTTAACCATCGCAGATGCTCCATGGCCAGGTTTTACACCCGACCTGCTTAGTATCATTTTAGTTGTTGCTACCCAAGCAAAAGGGAATGTAATGATACATCAGAAGATGTTTGAAAGCCGTCTCTTCTTCGTTGATAAATTAATTGATATGGGAGCACAAATAATTCTTTGCGACCCACACCGCGCTACAGTAATGGGGCTGGACAACCAGGTTAAATTACGCGGCATCGAGATGACCTCTCCGGATATCAGGGCTGGCGTTTCATTACTCATTGCAGCGCTCTCCGCCAATGGACGTTCTATAATTCACAATATTGAACAAATAGAAAGAGGGTACCAGGATATTGATACTCGACTGAAAGCATTAGGAGCAGATATCAAAAGAATCGACGTGATGCCTCAAGGGCATTAACAATAAAAGTAAAATATAAGAATCCCGGTTGATTTTATCAGCTGGGATTTTCTTTTTAATGCGATATGTCTTTTTATTGCGATAAAGCATCAATTATATCAAATTGTGTTATAATCTCAATCTCGCCTTTTTCATCCTCCACCAAAACCGCCAAATTCTCTTTATCGATCAGCGCCGCGATCTTTTCCATAGATGTATTTAATGCTACAAAAGGGAAGGGTTTAGTCATAATCTCCTCAACCTTACTTGACCTTAACGACGGGTTTTCAAGTAGCCTCCCTAGAATATCACCTTCAGTTATTTTGCCAACGATCTTCCCTTCCTGAATTACTGGCAGCTGCGAAATATTTAATGTCTTAATAGTGCTTATTGCATCCTGCACTAGGCTGCCAGCATCAATGGTGATAATTTCCTGATGTTCCCTTTTGTTGATGATTGACCGAGCCGTTATTTTCTCATCCTTTAAAAAGCCTCTCTCCCTTAACCAATCTTCATTATACATCTTACCTAGATAACGGGTGCCATGGTCATGGAAAATTACCACCACCACGTCAGATTCCTTTAAATGCCCTTGTAATTGAAGAAGGCCCGCTATGGCAGCGCCGGCGGAATTACCGGCAAAAATTCCTTCCTTACGGGCAATCTCACGAGTCATTAAAGCCGCGTCTTTGTCAGTTACCTTTTCAAATAGGTCAATCACATCAAAATCAACATTTTGGGGGAGAAAATCTTCTCCTATTCCTTCTGTTATATAAGGATAAATCTCATTTTTATCAAAAATACCAGTCTCTTTATATTTCTTAAAGACGGAGCCATAAGTGTCAATACCCCACACTTTTATTTGTGGATTCTTTTCTTTGAGAAATCTGCCCGCACCCGATATTGTACCACCAGTCCCAACTCCGACAACAAGGTGGGTAATCTTACCTTCAGTTTGCTCCCAGATTTCCGGGCCTGTTTGTTCATAATTAGCCTGTGTATTCGAAAGATTATCGTATTGGTTTGCCTTCCATGAGTTTGGAACTTCTCGTTCAAGCCTTGAAGAAACAGAATAATATGAGCGGGGGTCTTCCGGGTCTACGTTTGTGGGGCAAACAATAACCTCAGCGCCAAACGCCCTCAGGGCATCTGCCTTTTCTTTAGATTGCTTATCTGTTGTAGTAAAAATACATTTGTAACCCTTTACAACGGCAGCTATCGCCAGCCCCATACCAGTATTCCCGGATGTGCCTTCTATGATAGTACCACCTGGCTTGAGCTTTCCTTCCTTCTCGGCATCCTCGATCATTTTCAAGGCCATGCGATCCTTAATCGAATTGCCGGGATTGGTAGTCTCAATCTTCGCCAGTACCGTCGCCTTAATATTCTTTGTTATTCGGTTAAGCTTTACTAAAGGTGTGTTGCCAATGGTTTCGAGGATATTATTATACCACATAAGATGTTAACAAGTTAAAGTAAAACCAGCAAACATCCTTTAATGTTCCAGACCCAGCCCTAAAATTTCAAGTGCTTAACTGTAAGGCCGTTGTTTATTAGCTGTTTTAACGAATCGATACCTACCTTAAGATGTGTTTCGACATAATGCTCGGTTACTTTCGAGTCGCTTTCAGCAGTTTTAACCCCCTCTGGAATCATTGGCTGGTCTGATACAAGGAGCAAGGCACCGGTTGGAACCTTGTTAGCAAAACCTGCCGTAAAAATCGTGGCTGTTTCCATATCGATTGCCATCGCCCGTAAGGTTTTCAGGTATTTTTTAAAA
>CBIHNR010000233.1:0-7671 GCA_966211215.1 uncultured Pedobacter sp. | reverse complement strand
GTATACTTCGCTGTTTAAAAGTATCGAAAACGACCACGCTACCTTAAAAAGCAAAGCTCTCGAAATTACTAATGGCATAGCCGATGGTATGCAGCAGGTGAAATCTATTTTTTATTGGGTTCAAAATAATATCAGGTATATCGCCTTTGAAGATGGTATTGCTGGTTTCAGGCCAGAAAAAGCTGATGAAGTGCTCCGCAAAAAATATGGCGACTGCAAAGGAATGGCGCATTTAACACAGAGTTTGTTAAAATCACTGGGATACGATGCGAGGCTATGCTGGATCGGTACCAACCATATTGCCTATAATTATGAAACGCCTTCGATGGCCGTTGATAACCACATGGTTTGTGCCTTAAATTTTAAAGGGAAATGGTATTACCTGGATGCAACTGAGACTTATCTTGCTTTTGGCGAATATGCTGAGCGAATTCAGGGAAGGCAGGTGCTGATTGAGGATGGCGAAAAATATATCTTAAACACGATTCCTAAAACTGATGTTTCTCAAAACCTCGATTTGGAAAAGAAGGTGGTCACCTTGTCTGGCCCTATGTTAAGCGGTATCGTAAACCATAACTTTAAGGGCGAAGAAAAAGAGTTCTGGCTAGCGCGCTTGAAAGGCACACGCAAAAGTGAGCTTGACAATGCACTTAACAGGTATTTTTCCTATAATAACGACAATGTGGTTAGCCAGCTTCAAACCTCAAGCCTTGATGACACCGATGGCGACTTAAAAATCAATTATTCCATTGGCCAAAAAAGTGGTATCAATATGTTTGGCAACGACTACTATATTGAAATGGATCTTCGTAAGGAAATGAACGATTACGCCATTGATACGCTTATCCGTAAGCACGATTACTGGCTGCCTTATAAATTTAATATCCAACGCGAGGCTGACCTTATTGTGCCTGACAATTACATGGTTTCTGCTATCCCAGCAAACTTAAATGTAAGCACCCCTGACTATGACTTTAAAATATCCTATACTGTGTTACCAGGTAAAGTGGCATACAAAAAAGCAATACTGATTAAAAACCCACGTATATCCAAATCACAATTTGCAACCTGGAATAACGACATCAAAAAGCTAAATGACGCATATAACGAAACATTAATATTAAAACCGAAACAGTAAATGAAGTACAATCTATTTCTTATCACATCTCTACTCCTTTGCTCGCCCGTTTTCGCACAAAACCAGGAAAACTACAAACAAAAGGCAGAACAAATAAGGAAAGAAATTTGGGGTACCACAGACCCTGGATTTAACCTAACCTCTGCACCCGATTCGTTAAAAAATGAAAGCGCCGTTGTCCTCGGCCGTTCACTGGAAATTTCGAGAACGTCTGGCAGCCGCCTTAAATTTATGGTGATTACCGCAGCGGCGGCCACCCGCACAACCAGGGTAACATCAATACACGAAAGGGTTAAAATAAACGACAAATCAGCTCTTGAGGATTACTCTACTGTTGAGTATCAGAAAAAACTTGACGAATCAAGAAGCATGCTGGTTGCAAAACTTTACAATGTACACAATACCTATATCGGTGCCAAGATTATCAAACCTAATGGTACTGAAGTAATCGTAAATACAGATGAAGAAGTATTAGTAAAAAACCAACAAAAAGACCAGCAGGGAAAACTAGCTGTGCCTGGTTTAGAAGTTGGCGATATTATCGACTACTACATTTATAAATATGACATGGTTGAAAGTGGCTACGATGATAACCCCCAAGACAACCGCTATGTGATATTTTTAACCGATGAGCACCCCGTACTGCATTATAACCTTTCTTTTGAATATAACTCGAAAGTAGATGTAACTACATTATATGCTAACGGCGCACCAGAATTGAAGCACTCTACCGATAAAGATGGAAACCAGATACTAAAACTCCAGCTAAAAAGCTTGCCTAAATATAAAGCAGAGCAGTGGACTTCTAAATATCGCCAACATCCATATATCATTGTTGCCAGCACTTTTCAGAATAGAATTAATAACTCTTTATCTGGCATAAAAAACTCTAAACCGTCTGTTCAAAAAGCCACTGCTATAAACGCAACTGATGGTATTTCCCGCTTTTTTGACCCGGCATATAATCCTTATGACAAAACGCTTGAAAAAGGCGTTAGAGATTTCTTTGGCAATAGTAAAAATCTGAAAGCGGCTTCACCCGAAGCTATTGCCCAGGTGCTGTATGATAAATGGAAACACATGCTTTTCTGTGCTTACGATGGCAAGGATATGGATATGTCTAACGAAAGAAACAGCCGCAGTGGAAATGTTTTGTACCATGCATCTTTGTTAAGCCGTACATTAAAGGAACTTGATATAGACAATGAGATTGTGGCAGGTTCTCCAAGACATTCAGCCTCATTGGAAAATCTTGATGCCTATTCTCCAAGGATTTTCATGGTGCGTACCAAAGGCGCTAATCCTATATATTTGCCTGTTAATAATGTCGTAACCCAGTTTAACTATATTCCTGCGGCCTTACAAGGTGAACGGGTTGATGTAGCCAATTTGATAAAAGCGAAGTACAATTCTGTACAAATGAGTACTGGAAAAGACACTTTGCCAATTGTCGCCCCCGATGGCAATCATTCTGCCGAACAGCTAACTGTATCGCTAAACCCTAATTTCCAGAAGTTAAATATTACAAGAAATGTTACACTAAGCGGCGCATTAAGTTATTCAGAACAACTGCGTTTGCTGCAAATGGAAGATATTGATAAAGAGTTAACAGAGATCACTAAAGGTGAACCGTTTGAAAATCGGCTTAAATCTTCAGGAAAGAAAATGTTAGACGATTACCAGGCTGCGTTCTCCAAAGCCAGGGCTGACGTTAAAAAGAACTTTTCGGCTGAGATAGAAGAACAATTTGATATCGCTCCCCAAGATGTTAGCAATTATAAAGTACTTAACTCCGGCTTGAATAACAGCAAACCTTCTTTACAATACACCGCAACTTTCGCACTTGAAAATCTTATCAAAAAAGCCGGTACAAACCTAATTCTTGATGCTGGAAAATTGATTGGTAGCTATGCAAAAATCGACGAAGAGAGCCGTAAACGCACATTGGATATTTATATGCCTTATGCAAGAAGCTTCGATTTCGATATTAATATCTCCATACCTAAGGGCTACCAGGTAAAAGGGCTTGAGCAGCTAAATGCAAACGTAAAAAATAGCACAGGGCTATTTACGTCTAAAACGAGTTTAAATGGCGACACTGTAAAATTATCTGTTAAACGAGTTTATGAGCATAATTTTGAAAAGGTTACAGACTGGCCCAAATTGGTTGAGCTCATTGATGCTGCATATAATTTCAGTTCGCAGAAAATCCTTCTCGAAAAAACACTTTAATCTCATTTGCAATCTTGTCTAAAACCTCCACTTTAAATGGAGGTTTTTTTATGTTTATTTACTTAAAAAGAATCCCAATATACAATCAGGTACAACAATCTGTCATTTGTTTTCCCTGAAAGAGAATTTTACAAAACTCATACACTTTAACGTTGAGTATCATATATTTACTGTGAGAAAAGGGCTCAGCGCAAAGGATCAAGCTAACCAACAAGCCTAATTAGTTTTTAGTATGAGGAGTTTTTATAATGCACTACTTCTGGTGGTGGTTATGGCGTCGTGTAAAAAAGATAAAATAATTTCCCCACAAGAAACCAAGCCCGACATTGATGTTATTTCGGACAACCCGGATGGAGATGAAGATGTATCTGGCGCAAAAATCTTGCAATTGGATTTAAGCACAGGCAGATTCGTGCCTTCCACTTCGCCACTTCTGTTAAGCTCTGTTGCGGTCGGCCGAAAAAGTTCAGACAGCACTGTAAATAAAACACCTTTAACTTACTCGGGATGGACTCACCCTGCTGTTTTACGATTTAGGAATAAATGGAATAACTATTATTACTGGGCTGCAATCACTCCCTATCCTAATGTAGATAGCCAATATGAAAATCCCCATATCTTTTGCTCCAATGACGGCAAAACCTGGATAGAACCTCCTGGTATTATTAACCCAATAGAGCCGGTTCCTTCTGTACAGGGATACAATTCTGACGTAAACCTTTTGCGTGAAGGCGAATATTTATATTGTTATTGGAGAGAAGTCACCGTGGTTAGCCGAACATTATGGGTAAAAAAGAGCCTTGATGGTATCCATTGGAGCGAAAGGGAATTTATTTGCAAAGTGCCTGTTAATGATAAAATCGACTTTATATCTCCGGCAATTGTAAAAGATGGAGATCAATATCAATGCTATGCGGTTTGCGGCCCCGAAAAAAATCCCGGCAACTACTATAACAGCTATGCCATCCGAAGAATGGTTTCGAACGATGCCACAAAAGGTTTCACTCCCGAATATAACAACGGCTACGAATTAGTAACCATAGAAAACCGGCCATGGGGAAGCCTTCAGGATCCCTGGCACCTTGAGGTAAAGAAGGTAAGTAATATCTGGCTGATGTTAGTTACCACAACTAACCACAACGGCTATGGCAGTGGTGGAAAATTATATATGGGTTATTCCTCAGATGGAAAAAGCTTTTCATTTATTGAAACACCTATTTGCGATGCACCAGGTAGTACATACAAAAGTTCGTTTCATCCTCGAATCAGCAAAAAAGGTAATTGCATAGATATCGAACTCTGGCGCTCTATGACGTCTTACGGATGGGCAATTTTTTATGATAAGTTCTCTATTAAAATAACCTTCGCTCCCATTACTTAACATCACAAAAATGCACTAAAATTATTTACTCAATTTTTCTATATTCAAGCGTTAAAAGCATTAAAAATGCCAGAAATATTATTGTTTGATGCTGAAGTGCAATTAAAAAAATTCCCTGGTAAAGGTGGATGGACTTATGCACCCCTTCCCGGCCTTGAGCTGAAGACTTCCAAGCGCTTTAACTATAAGAAGATAAAAGGCAGTATAGACCAATACCAGATTAAGGAATCACATTTGATGCCTATGGGAAATGGGAAGCATTTTATTGCCGTAAAAGCAGAAATAAGGAAAATCATTAACAAACAGGAAGGTGACTGGGTAAAGCTAAAGATCTTCACCGAGGCTCCGCCCGAGCAGGTTACCTATGATGAATTTCTGCTATGCCTCGAAGATGCTCCCGAAGCACTTCAATATTTTTCCTCTATAAGTCCAAAGGAACAGGAAAAATATGCAAGCTGGGTTCTGGCAGCACACACCGATGAAGCGAAAATTGAACGGATTGCGCTTGCAATTAAACTACTATCAAACAACCAGTTGCTTAAATTATAGATTAATTTAAGTCGTACTAAATAAACTATTGATTTCCAGTAACGATTTATTGATCAGTCCTCATACCCCTACGGTGTGTACACAAGTTTTTGTATTTAGGCGATTTGCAGGAGGGCGGTTGAAATAGGGAGAACCCTTGATTCGGAGGCGGTGCCTTGCGAAGTGCCTGGGTAAAAACTGCGAAGCATTCATTGAGACCTTTAGAGAAAATTAATGCCTCAATAATTCACTTATCAGTGGGCCTTACCTAACATTTATAGTATCATTATTCCTGCATCTCTATCGAATTGTCCATATCATTGAATGATTCATTTCCGGATGATTGCTTATCTTTTTTAGACTTTCCAAGCTTAATCTTAACACCGCCTTTCTCATCATCTACAGCGTTAAGGTTAATCACTATCCCTCTTTTTAATCTTTTTTCTCTTAAACTATCAGGCAAAAACCTGTCTTTTTCCGGATTCCTTATCGGAATGGACATTCCAATATTTGTTCCTTTCGGAATGCCATATACACCCTCCACAATTACGTTGAAAACGCTGGATTCTATAAGCATTTCGGGTATATAAATTTTATCGCCCTGTACCTGGAGTTTATTATGCAAACTTCTAAAAGTGATATTAGAAAAATTACGCCTCCGAAAAAAAACGAGGGAGCCAATTCGCTCCATCGGCTCATAATTAACAAGTGCCCCATTATTCAAAGTAAAATCAACCGAACCAAAAAACGATTTCGGTACCGTTTGCCCGTTTGGCCTCAGTCCTCCCCTTATTTGTGTCCTGGCAGTAAGGCTTCCGCGAAGGTTTTCATAGGTAATACCGGTTTGTCCGAAATCTTCAAACGCATAGAAAAGCTTACGAATATCTACATTATTTAAATGAGAGTCGACGGAGAAATTGTTGGTACTTTTGCCCTGTCCTATTTGCCCCGAAATTATCAAATTTCCCCCGCCATGCTTCAAGCTTACCTCGTTTAGATTTATTCCCGATTGCTTCAGTGTGAGGCTGGATCTTACCGCCTGGCCAACAAATCGCTTGTACAATAACTTATCAGCTTTTAACTCAATATGTATATTAGCCTGATCAAGCACACTATTTAACTGCCTGAAAATTCGGCTAACCCTATCATTGGGGCGATGCGTTTTAATCGTTTTCCGCCCACCAACAAACGCAAGGAACTCACCAAGGTGAATTTGCGGACTTTGGATTTTCCAGTCGAATAATATTTTTTGGGGATCTGTGTAGTAAAAATTAACAAAATTGCGAATTGAACCCTGCATGCTCAATTTGCTGTTACCAGTTTGCACATGAACATTACGTAAAAGCAAATGCTGCCCTATAAAGCTTATAGTGCCATTAACATTGTTGAATTTTAAATCTCTGGGGACATATACGAGCTCACCATCCCTGATTTTGACATTTCCGTACATGTAAGGCTCTGTTGGATTATTGGGGTTTATGGGTGCTTTATATACCAAATTTAGTTCGGCCCTTCCTCTGTTCAGCATAAACGTTTCAGAGCCGGATACTTTATTAAGTTTAGACAAAGCGAAATGTGAAAAAAAATGACCCTGCAAAACCGGATTTTTAAGGTTAAAAATCTTTACAGTGTCAGCTTTAAAATCGATGCCACGCCATGTCGCATTCAACTGATAAGCGCAAACTATGGAGTTAGGATCACGCCTTGGCTCTCCTTTTTTCAATTCATTAGAATAAAAACCTTTAAAATTGGCATTAGCTAATTTATCATTCCAAAGTAGCACATCAGAATTTTTCACCTGCCATGCAATATTTACATTTGGAATGTTTTTCCCTTTTAACCTTCCTCTAAGTTTTGCATCAATGGATATAGGCCGGCTAACATCATACCTTTTCAGCTTCGAAGCGATGCTTGGAGTCAGCAATCCGAGGACATTTCTATACTTAATCTCTGGCACCTTAATGTTTAAAACAAAAGCTGACGATGTGGGCTTAAAAGAGAATTGCCCTCCAATTTTGAGCTTATCATTATCAAAAAGCATGTTTTGCAAGGGCACGGATAAAACATGGCTCTCGTGACTGTATCTCATATCTAAAGTAGCCCGGAGAACTTTGTTCCTAATATAACTACCTTTTTTCCTATTGAAAATAAGAGCATTAACCTTTGCATTGATAGTGGTTTTTGCCGACCAATATGTAGGTTTATATTTGATCTTGTTATCTAACTTTTTGAAGTAAAAACTAAATAGCTTTAACTTCTTCCTGTTTTCTGAGATTGCCCTTACATCATTTAAAATCAAACGGCTTATCTCTCCGTTTAGGCCACTTCTTTTACCTTCTGCCCCCTTTTTGAAAATCCGAGTATTTGAATATCCGGTGATATCTGTATACAT
>CBIHNR010000232.1:0-7684 GCA_966211215.1 uncultured Pedobacter sp. | reverse complement strand
GCCCACCAACCACCTTGACCTTGAATCTATCACCGCTTTAAACAACGGTATGAAAGATTTTAGGGGAACGGTCCTATTCACTTCCCGTGACCACGAGCTTACGGAGACGGTAGCAAACCGCATTATCGAAATCACCCCTAACGGAATTATTGATAAGCTAATGAGCTACGATGAGTATATCACCAGCGAAGCCGTAAAAAAGCAACGCGAAGAAATGTACGCTTTAGTATAAAAAGTAAAAAGCCGGGCAATTTGAAACCCGGCTTTTTACTTTTCCTCCGAAGCTAGCCTCACCATACACCTTACATCTTTATCATTAAAATACCACTCTACACAATACCCCTGCTGGTCAATGCCTGGAAACGAAAGTAATTCCTCAAAAGCCATCCCAATGCCTTCAATGTGTTTCATGTAATCCTCTATCGTTACCGAGATATAATTACCATTCCTCAAAACCATGGTTTTACAATTTAGGCGTTCAGCTTCGCCAGAAATAACTTCCTCCGCACCAGCCCTATAAACAATGTGCCCATTTTCAGGCCTTGATATGCCAAAGTATTTCCTCCTATCAGAAAAAGGCACCAACTCGTGTAGCTTTTTATGCGCCTCTTCTATTCCTTCTGGAAAAGATTCGGCTTCAATATAAAATACCTTAATGTCGTTTTCGAAAATGATGATTTTCATAGATGCACATTAAATAGGCAAACACCAAAACAACATTCAGGTTCTGCACTTATTTTAAAAAAGCCTAAAATCTTAGAAAATAATTGGGGCGTGCACCTTCGGGCCAATGTCGTTTAGTTAAGCCAGAAAGTGTCTGACACCTCAAAGGTGTCTGAAACTTAAGCACACTACAAAAGCCTTTTGCCGTGGTTGGTGCCCCCACCAACCACTTAACTAAACGACATTGACCTTCGGGCCGGGCTTTACGATTGGTTTTCGCAACAATGAATAGCTAATCTACCTTGATAGTTTAAGAAAATAAGCCGGTAACAGGTTCAAATAAAAGCGAAATCTTTAAGATATATGGAAAAGCAAGAACCCCTGTTTACTTCGCTTTTTACTTCAATTCTTCCACCTAAAGCTTCCACCTGAGTTTTCACCAGGAACAAACCCATACCTTCGCCGTCAACCTTAGTATTAAACCGGGAATACAATTTAAAAATCTTATCCTTAACCTTCTCCATATCCATTCCAATGCCATTATCCGTAACGCTAATTACTAATTCATTATCACGATTAACTCTGGCAGAAAGTTCAATAGAAAGGTATCTGTACTTTGATTTATACTTTATAGCGTTGGTAATTAAGTTGTAAAGAATGCTATAAATGTAAGCTGGATTATAATTCAAGAAGAGATTTTCATGAATATCAGTTACAAATCTCGCCTTATTCTCTTCAAGCAACTGATGAATATCATCATAAATCTCCCTGCATTTTGCATGTAGATTTACCGACTCTTTTAATTCTGCTTTAGCACGGTCTCTCACAGAAAGAATGGTATTCATATCTGTAACCACCTTATCCAGCTTTGCTATAGATTGATACAAACCTTTAACAAATTCATCGAATAGAGGATCGTTTTTATCAATGGAAGTAATTAGATCGGCACAACCCAATGCACTTGCTATTGGTGCCCGAAGATTATGCGAAACTATGTATGTAAACTGCTCAAGAACACGATTTTGCTTATACAACTCTTCGGCATGCCTAACTAAGCTTAATTCAGCTTCCTTCTTTGCCGTAATATCAGACAGTACTAAAATATAATACTTTACCTGGCCTTCCTCAATTACAGGTGTAATAGTACTGGATAGCCAAACCTCTGTCCCATCAGGTTGACATAGGTTAATATCCTGCGATGATGGTTGCGCTTTTTTCAACATGCTCAATAAGCGCAAAAAGCTAAGCTTATTTAAGACAGGATTTTCGGGCAATACCGTTTCGATGTTTTTACCTACAACATCCCTAAATCCGTACTTGGTAAGCCTGGTAAAACTCTCATTTGCCCATTGCACATTTCTTGCTCCATCCAGCAACAAAACGCCATTGGTAACTTTTCCGGCGACCATCGATAGCTTCTCAATATTTTCTTGGTCGATTAATTGCTCTGTTATATCAGTAAAATGCACCGCAACTCCGAAAGCTGTTTTATGAATATTGAAGCTTAAAGTAACTTCCCTGCCGGGAAAACACTCTATAAAATCGACTGGCTTTCCACTGGCAAACACTTCCTCGCATTTTCTTTTAAACAAGGAATTTTTAAGAACCGGAAAGCACTTTAAAATATTACGGTTTAATAACTCGTCCTTGGTGCGCTGAACAAATTCGGCGCAAATCGAATTAACGTAGGTATAGCACCACTGGTGGTCAAGTGCAAAAAAACCTTCGCTTATGCTTTCGAAAATATTTGCCTGGATTTCAGCCTGCTGTCTTATCAATGCATTCGCCCGGTTAATTTGCGACATATCCTGGGCAATGCCCTGTATCCTAACCACTTTATTGTCAATAATTACCGGCACGAGAGCCACATTTAAAGCCAGGGGATAACCATCTCTATGAGTAACCACAGTTTGATAAGATACAGCCTCGCCAGCAACCGCCTTAGAAAAATACGACGCAACCTTATCCGCTTCTGCCGGAATAACCAAATCGAAAAAGCGGCTATCCAACGCTTCATTTTCAGTAACGCCAAACAATTGCAAGGCACCTTTATTAACTTCTTGAATTCTTCCCTCGATATTTACCCTAAAAACCGCATCAGGATGGTTATGAAATAATGATTTGTAATAACTTTTAAGCCTTTTCTCCCTTTCTTCGGCCTTTAGCTTTTCCGTAATATCAGTGCTTTTCAATATATAGCCATCAATTCCTTTGTCTTCCATCATGTTAACAACTTTAGTATCAACCCAACGATACTCGCCGGCCAAGTTTCTAAATCGATAAGGAGGTATTGTCGCTGCCTCTTTCGCAAAAACAGCATTGAAAGCATGTTCAACCCGATATAAGTCATGAGGATGTATATAATCCTTCAGGCTCGCGCCTAAAACAGATCGAATATGGATGTCGGAAGCCGAAGAATCACACCAATAAGTAAATCTCTTTTGGGCATTAATTATACTAAGTGTGTCACCAGGTTGCAGGGCTATTTTAGAAATAGCATCTGCAGAAAGCCGCGGGCTAATCATGGGCGGAGGGCAATTAATTTATTCAGAAACCTTTTAAAACTCATTGCAATTTTAGACAAAAAAGCCACAAACAACAATAAAACATAACAAAAGTCATAGAATAAGTTAAATTATTACGATTTTAACATAAAATAAACACAAATAGACCAAAAACATGATAACAAAATCAAAACAAAGCCCGCTTTTTAACACAATAACAACATTTAATTAACACAAAACACGTAAAAACAAGAAAAACCAACAACAAAACCAGAAAAATACCACAACAAAACACACAAACCGAAAAAAAAATACATACAATTCAAAAAAATACCACTCCTTCTCATCTTTATTTATCTGTATTACCAGAAAGCATTATACCGAATAACAAGCATATACTTTATGATAACTTTTCTCAGAAGATTTTATATTGGCCGCTCATTAAAAAACCATCCTCATACTCTTATCGAGCTGCAGGAAACTTTAATCACACCCGGTTTGTTATACGCTTGTACCATTATATATTTTTTAAAGATATGCGTCACGAAAAGAAGAAGAAGGGAAGTAAGGAATCTACACTGGTGAAACCAGATAGAAATGCTATTGAAACGCCTTCCAGCCAAAACAACATAGGCACTGTAGGGCATATTAGCTATAAGAAACCTGAAGGAAAGGGCAGCTTTAAGAAAATTACTGAACGCGTGAATAAGAAGCCGTTTAACGAGCATGGGGAAGGCGAAAATGAAGAACGCCACAACCTTTGGTAGACTGCCCGATATTACAGAGTAAAAAAGTTCCCACCCTCATTTCATGAGGGCTGGAACTTTTTTACGGTTTTTAATTGGGGTAAATAAATTAATTTTCAGAAGCAGAAGCCAGGCTTCTTCTGGAATCAGCTATAGCTTCGTAAACTACATCCTGAATTCTTGGGCGAATCCTCATGCTATTTAATTTATCGCTAGCTGAAGGGTATACTCTGTTCGACAAAAAGATATAAATCAATTTTTGCTTCGGGTCTACCCACACACATGTACCAGTATATCCTGTATGTCCGTAGGTTTGTGAAGATGCATATCTTGAAGGATATCCCAAGCCTGTACCTTTATCGAAACCCAAGCCTCTGCGGCTTACATTAGACTGCCTTGATGTAAACAGGTTAACTGTTTCTGGCTTGAAATACTCTTCGCCACCGTATGTACCGCCATTTAATAGCATTTGGTTTAATATTGCCAGGTCGTTGGCGCTTGCAAATAAGCCGGCATGGCCTGATACACCGTTGGCTAACGAAGCACCCGAATCATGAACATATCCCTGCAATAAGGTTTTACGGAAATAAGTATCTCTTTCTGTAGGAACGATCTGTGTTTTCTGAATTCTTTGCAGTGGATTGTATCCCGCCGTTTTCATGCCCAGAGGCCCATAGAATTCGTTAGCCACATATTTATCTAAGGAAGTACCCGCCTGATGCTCGATAATTTCCTTCATCATGTACATGCTAATATCGCTATAAACATACTGGCCACGAGTTGGCAAAGGCGTTCTGATCATTTTAGGCAACATTACATCCTGATAGTAACCGCGCCTTAAATAGTAATTGTCGGCAAGCTTAATAGGAAACATTGCTGATGAATCAGAGCTATGATCCTGCGGCCTTACATAGCTAAAAAAATCAAGATTGATAAATCCAGCCTGATGAAGCAATACATCACGAACCGGGATATCATATTTATTTGTGCCTCTTAAATCATCAAGATAGTTGCCAATACCGGCATTCAAACTCAGTTTATGCTCATCATATAACTTCATTGCAGCCATTGTAGTAGACGCAACTTTAGTAACCGAAGCCAGGTCAAAAACGTCGGCCGTCTTGGTTGCTTCATCTGAACCATAAGTATGTGAGCCATAAGCTTTGTTAAAAATCACATTGCCATCTTTCACAACCATCACCACCGCACCAGGCGTAGCATGGCTAACAATGGCTTCACGCATGATATCGTCAATCTTATTAAACTTGGACGAATTAATTCCAAGCTCTTCCGGAGAAGTATACCTTAAGCGGGTTTTCACAGTTGCAAACCCCTCCCCTTCTTTATATTTCGGACTAACCGAGAATGCGAGTTTTCCAACCGCACTTTCGCCTCCAAAAATAACCTGTGCCGAATATTCTGCAGCCACCGCGGACTGAACAGGGTTCCAGACAATAGGAGCATTAAACTCATCAAGCTGCTGCAAGGCGGTTACTTCCCCAAAACCTGCAATAATAAGTTCTTTACTTGCCTGATACTCACGAATAAAATTAAGAACCTCCGGCTTATAAAGAGATGCAGATGAAACCTTTAAAATTAGAGTGGAGAATGGCTTTAGATCACTTTTGGCAAGTGCAGCCAGATTAAAATTCTTCAGAGGCGCATAGTTGGCAAGCATATTTCCAAACTCACCCGAAATATCACTATCTGCGTTAATACTTGCAATTGCTTTACTTGCAAGATTTTTGAATGGGAGGATACCGTTTTGATTATTCAAGAGTACTAAGTCTCTTTGTATGCCTTTCTTTGCGGTAATTGTAGCTTTTATTTCCTTTTTCCCATCTTTCCCAACAAACCCGCCAGTTACTATAGTTAGTGCAAACAAAGCTATGCCTAACGTATGCCTTTTAACTTTTAAACCCATCACAATCCCTCCAATAATCTGGTTATAAAACTTATCCTTTTACTTTCAATAAAAAATTAAGTTTCAACACTTTAGCAAAACAGATTAAAAACTTTCAGTTCGAGGCCGCATTTAGAAAAATCTGTAACTTTGAAAGGCGGAACATTATTACATAATCCGCCTTCTGATTTATATTGAATGCCATCAACTGATTTCCCTTTTCGTAAAAAACCCGTTTTCAAAGTTTTAAAAACCGACGATTCTTTTAAATTCAAAAACTTACCAGAACCAACCGGCCTTTATCCATATCGCTTAAATATTGAAAATATTGTAAAGCCACCTCAAAAAAACAAGCTAATTTTTCATATGGCCGGCGATACCGGCAGTATTTATGAATCTCTTGTGCAAAATGTTATCACCGGTGAAATGGCAAAACAAATAACCGAGGAAACATCAGTACAGGACAAGCCGCTGTTTTTATATCACCTTGGCGATGTGGTTTACAAGTATGGAGAGGCCGAAAATTATCACCAGCAATTCTTTAAACCTTTTCAAGTTTATCCTGCCCCAATTTTCGCGATAGCTGGGAACCATGATAGCGACATTAATCCAGAAAGTACGCCATATGAAAGCCTAAACGCCTTTAAGCAAGTTTTCTGCGATTCTGAATCACAATTTGTAGCGTTCGACACAGACAAGTGCCGCAAATCTATGGTTCAGCCGAATATCTACTGGACGCTGGAAACACCCATTGCCAACTTCATTGGGCTGCATAGTAATGTACCAAAATTCGGTGCAATTAGCGAAGAGCAAAGAGCCTGGTTTGTCGATGAGTTGAAATATGCTGCTACCCAACGACCTAAAAAAGTATTGATTATATGTGTCCACCATGCTCCTTACTCGGCAGATACCAACCATGGTTCAAGCCTGGCGATGATTGAATTTTTCAGCAAAGCGTTTGAAGAAACTGGCATTAAACCAGATTTAGTATTCAGCGGCCACGTACATAACTATCAACGTTTTAACAAAACCTATCCTGATGGAAAGGTGGTACCACATGTTGTTTCCGGTGCCGGTGGCTACCACGAATTGCATAGTATCGCCCCCTTAAACAGTCCTGACTTCCCAGACACAAGCCCACTTTTCGAGTCTGTAACTTTAGAAAAATATGCAGTTGGGCAACATGGATTTTTGCGGGTAGCTATTGAAAAACAACGATTGAATTATCTAATTAAAGTTCAATACTTTACTATCCCTGGAATTAATGAGCTTAATGATCAATCTACTGCTAGCCTCTTCGACGAGTTTGAGGTTGTAGTGAGTTCACAAAACCAAACCTCTAAATCACAGTAACTTACCCAAAAATCACATTAAAAACTTTAAGGAGAGTCCGAGTGAACGAGTCTATAGAGGGCAAAAGTGTCAGACATCTTTCGAGATGTCTGACACTTACATAAGGCCAGGAATCGCCTTTAAGAGGACCGAATTACCATTCAGCCAGGTCTTTTTATGAGGTTATAAACTGAAAATCTTTTCCATCAAATAAACCTTTGTCGCTAAGTTTCAGTTCGGGTATCACAAGCAAAGCCATAAAAGAAAGGCTCATAAAAGGCGAAGCCAAAGCCGATCCAAGGGACTTAGCAGCTGCATCAATAGCCTTATATTGTTCTGCAACGACATACCCATCCCGGGCTGACATTAAGCCTGCTACCGGAAGTGCAAGAGTACACTCTTTCTCGCCATCCACACAAGAGACACCTCCTTTAGATTCTATAAGAGCATTTACAGCCCGGCAGATACTTTGATCGTCTACTCCTACTGCCACAATGTTATGGCTATCATGAGCTACACTCGAAGCGATAGCGCCC
>CBIHNR010000231.1:0-7717 GCA_966211215.1 uncultured Pedobacter sp. | reverse complement strand
AAGCGTGTTCGGGACTTCCACCCTATAGTCGATCGCCATGCCCGGCGCACATAAATAAAAATCCCCGAAGCTTAATACTTTGGGGATTTTATTTATCTTGATATTTCTTAGAACTATTCTATATTTGCCTCAGCAACCAAAACCTTTAACCATAATGAAACACCCGACTCTCAGCCGTTCAGGCACCTTTCCCTAATAAGCTTGCTTGTTAATCCCATTTCGATCAGATAAAGATCTGCTACAATGTAGCCTCACTACTTTTTTCAAAACTCAAATTCTTAAACTATATAAATAACCAATGGTTTCATTCACCAAAAAAAAGCTCGCTATTTTACTTCTAACAGCTTCATCTTTAATAACTTCTTGCAGTAAAGATGATTCAGAACAGCCCGGAAAGACACCTAAGGTTGACTCATTAAGTGTAACATCAAAAAAGGTTGCCGTTGGGCAATATATAGTTATAAGTCCATCCGTAAAAGATGAAGACACCGATAATTCCAAACTCACTTATAGCTGGACAGGAACAGATGGATTTAAAAGCAGCGAGGCAGAAGCAAAATGGAGGCCGACCGTGACCGGAAATCACACCTTAACTTTAAATGTATCAGACGGAAAAACCTCTGGGAAGAAGGATATCTTGTTTAACGTAGTAAACCCTGATTTCCGCTTAGGTATTTGGGCCAATAAATACGCAGACATCCAATTATTTGAATCGAAGGCGGGCAAAACAGTTCATCCGGCTTCTAATTTGCTCTTTCAGATTTATCAGGGTGAAACCACTACCACCATTGATGCTTATGCCTTTACTAATAACCTATTGAGTAGCGCCTCTACTCTTTTTACAAAAACCTACGCAAGTACATATTCCCAATACGTGACAGACTATAACACCAACCTGAACAAACTACGAACAAGGTATGGAACTCCTAAGAGTAACCTAATATTTTATAAAACTGACTCTGTTAGAACTGTCATCACCACTCATCCAGAATTAGTTGGCGATGCAATTGTTGCCGGAGATGTTAAGCTAACAGCCACTTGGGAAACAACTTCTAGCACGATTGCATTAACTATCTATAAAAGCTCAACAAGTGGAAACCTGATTTTCGGTGCTTCCTATATACCCCTCAGCACCGCTCCACTTACTGCTTCCTTTGAAAATAAAAGAGAAAGCCTGCTTGAGGATTTAACAAATAGCATTAAAAAGTAAATAGAATAAAAAATCCCCAAAAGCTTAATACTTTGGGGATTTTTATCGTATTTCTTAATCGGCTTTACAAAACATCAGCCATATAGCTCTCTGGAATTTTCAAATTACCTTTCTCGTCGTTCCATAACATGGATACTATTTTCCATTTGCCATCAATGAAAATAAATTGCATATAGTTTACTCCCCGCTTCCAGGGCTCTTTGTTTTCCGGCATAAATGAATATTCATAAACACTTACCCGCTGGGCGGTTTTGCCAAACACTTCTGTAATATCCGATATCTCTTGTTGGGAAAAAAATACTGCATTTCCTTCCTCTATTTGATGCATTAATGCCTGGCTATAACTTTGAACCGTAAACTCTATAGGTTTATCGTAATTGCCATTCATTAACTTGCCATCACCATAAAATAATTCTTGCAACCTGTCGAACTTTGGGTAATGTTCATGGTTAAAACAGATACATTCATAGAATCTCCTGGTAAGCAAATCAATTTCCTGATTGGTCATAAAATTGGGGTGAATTAGGTTCTACATAACTATACACAAATAGGAATGCAAAAGATTGAAAATTGTTTCTGAAAATAAAAGTATCAGCCACCACTACCTGAAGCCACATGAACTGGTTTATCAGCCACCAAATAGCACTTCCAACCATCCACCGCTCTTTTTTATTCCTATATAAATCCCATCTTCACGCGTTTCTACGGTATAAGTTTCAATATAGTCACCCTGCCCTTCTTTGCCCTTTCCAGTACATAAATCGTACTCATAACGATGGTAAGGACAAACTATATGGCTTCCTTCTTTGCACCAGCCCCGGCTCAAGTCGGCACCTGCATGAGGGCATTTCGCCTGCACTGCATACAACCTGCCTTGTGCACTTATCATGACAAGCTTTCTGCCTTTTACAGTTACCGGCTTAATAAACTCTATAGCCGTATCAATTAAGGGTGAAACTTTGATCCATTCCATATTCAAAAATACTCGCTATTGCGCTGAATTGAGTTAAACCTCCCTTTATTAAGGCGAAATACTACCTTCCCATTGATTGTTTGACATTAGGCAGATCCTCATAACCATAATATTTCCATAAATTTGCACCCGCATGATGAGAAAAAATGAAGTACCTGAAGATGGAACCCTATTACCTTTAATGGAAGAGTTCTATACTATTCAGGGTGAGGGCTTTAACACAGGAAAGGCGGCTTATTTTATTCGCCTTGGAGGCTGTGATGTTGGCTGCCACTGGTGCGATGTAAAAGAAAGCTGGGATGCCGAACTGCATCCCTTAACTCCAACTGATACCATCGTTGAAAACGCTTTAAAAAATCCAGGCAAGGCCGTAGTGGTTACCGGTGGAGAACCGTTGATTTATAATCTGGATTATCTTACAGCTGAATTGCAGAAACGCGGCATTAAAACCTTTATTGAAACATCAGGCGCTTACCCACTTTCCGGTTCATGGGATTGGATATGCCTGTCGCCTAAAAAATTCAAAGCACCGGTGCCAAGTATAGGGCAATCAGCTCACGAACTTAAGGTCATCGTTTTTAATAAAAGCGACTTTGAATGGGCAGAAAAACATGCTGAAATGGTAGGCCCGGATTGTAAGCTATATTTGCAGCCAGAATGGTCTAAATCCAAAGAAGTTACTCCGCTTATTATAGATTATGTAATGCAAAACCCTAAATGGGAAATCTCTTTGCAAACGCATAAATATTTAAATATTCCGTAACAAGAAACGCCCATTTGCGTTATCAGGGAATAATGAAGACAGTTTTGATATTGCTTATAAGTTGCTTAAGCTTCGCAACTTATGGGCAAGAAGATGTAAAATCAAAAAATAAAGACGCCCAGCGGCTTTACGAACAAGCTAATCAGCTCTTATCTTCAAAACAATACGAAAAGGCAGCCGAACTGCTTGAAAAAAGCGTAACCATCGACAAGCAATTTATAATAGCTTACCAGCAGCTTGGAGACATTTATCGAAAACTCCAGCAATACCCAGACGCTAAAAAGAACTATCAAAAAGTAATGGAAATCAATCCTGACTTCCATTCACTTACCATTTTCGGACTGGCAGAAAGTGAGTTTTATACCGGCAACTACGGCTCTGCACTTGCTCTTTTTAACAAATATCTTTTAATCCCTAACCTCAACGATGCCAGCAAAAAAACAATAGCCAAATATATTGCCGACTGCGAATTTAGTATCAACGCTATAAAAAAACCTGTAGCTTTTTCACCTAAAAACCTCGGGCCAGAAGTTAATTCTGCGGATGACGAGTACTTTCCAACTGTTACGGCAGATGAAATGAATCTTATTTTCACCCGCCGTGCCAAGAATCAGGAAGACTTCTATCAGAGCAAAAAAGATGGCGCCAATTGGGCAAAAGCGGCATACTTAAGCCCTTCCATCAATTCAAACCAATTTAATGAAGGTGCACAATGCATATCGCCTGATGGCATGTATTTGTTTTTTACCGGATGTAATCGCCCCGATGGATTAGGCAAATGCGATATCTATGTTTGCAAAAAGGAAGGGAAAGAATGGAGCAAACCCTTTAACATTGGAGCTCCTGTCAATTCAAACGGATGGGAATCACAACCATCAATCAGCGCGGATGGGCACACCTTATATTTCGTTAGCTCGATGCCCGGCGGCCAGGGCGGTACTGATATATGGAAAAGTACATTGCAGGAAGGTGGAACCTGGACACCTCCTGTTAACCTTGGGCCACAAGTTAATACCGCCCGCAATGAGCAGTCGCCTTTTATCCATGCAGACGGGAAAACTCTGTATTTTGCATCTGAAGGCTGGCCCGGACTCGGCAGAAGCGATGTATTTATAAGCCGGCTTGATGATGCAGGTAATTGGAACGAAGCAGAAAATCTCGGCTTTCCTGTAAACACTGCAGGGGAAGAAAGCGGCCTCAGCATCAGTACTGATGGAAAAACCGCTTATTTTTCTTCAAATATGCCAGGTGGGCAGGGAAAAATGGACATTTACTCATTCGAGCTTCCTGTTAATGTAAAACCCGGTAGTGTTACTTATGTAAAAGGAACAATACACGATGCTAAAACAAAGGAACCCATTGAGGCGGGTGTAAAGATAACCGAGTTAAAAACAAACTCTTTGGCATACGATGATACAAGTAATCCAGAATCGGGAGAGTTTTTGGCAACAATGCCGGTTGGTAAAAAATATGCCCTCACTGTCGACAAGCCAGGCTACCTTTTTCACTCAGAAAGCTTTGCACTAACAGATAACAAGCCTCCTGCACAACCTTTTATCCTTGATATAGCCCTGCATAAAATTGAAACAGGCGGCTTAGTGAACCTTAAAAACATTTTTTTTGACACCAACAAAGCAGAATTGCTGCCTGAGTCAAAAGCTGAGTTACAACAACTCATTTCCTTTTTAAAAAGTAATCCTACGGTAAGTATCGAAATTGACGGGCATACAGATAATGTGGGGGATGAAAAACAGAATCAGCTTTTATCAGAAAACCGTGCGAAGAGTGTATATAATTACCTCGTATCTAACAAGATAAACAGCAATAGATTGAGTTTTAAAGGCTTTGGCGAAAATAAGCCTATTAGTGAGAATAATACGGATGAAGGAAGGCAGAAAAACAGGCGTACCGAGTTTAGAGTAGTAAAGCCCTAAACCCGGCACATATCCCGTTAGTTTCTCTTTTCGGCAAAGCTGTTAATCATACTGTTATGCAAAGTTTTAGCAGTCCAGTATCCGCTTGCAATAATTCTTCTAATTGTAAATAACGGGTCGTTCTCGTCTCTCTTTGTTGACAAAATATAAGCCGACTTAAACCCTCTCTTCTTTAATTCCGGAATGGCTTCCTTATTCCATAAACCAAAAGGATAAGCGAAATATTCAATCTTTTTGCCTGTAATTTCTTCAAGGCGTTTAGTCGGCTTATCTATTTGGGTTACCCAATCTTCGCCCTGATACTTTTTAACGTTTTTATGATCATAGGTATGGCTGCCAATCACATTTCCTTCATCAGAAAGCTGCTTTATTTGATCGCTGTTCATGTACTTTACTTTCCCCATTCGGCCAATCGACACCGTCATGATATAATAAACCGCCTTAAATCCATATTTCTTTAATTCGGGAGCAGCTATTGTAAACTGATCAAGGTCGGTATCATCAAAGGTTAACATTACTGGCTTAGGCGGCAATGGATCTCCATACACTAAATAATTATACAGCTGGTCGGGTAAAATAGAATGATAACCGCTGTCGGCAAGCATTTTAATATGCGATTTAAACGTTGCCACCGGGGTAATATAATCTTTGGCAGTTTGGGAGTCGGATGATTTCCAATCTCTTATTTGATGGTAGCATAAAATAGGAACCTGCTTACGGGCTAGAATCGTTGCCGCATCGGCGGGTTTTCTTTCTTTGTTATTTTCAGGTTCTGATACCGGGCTACTTGTTGACTGATAATTTTCGGCTGTAGTGCCTGCCTTCTCATCCACTACACTTTCGGCAGAAATTTTCTTGTTTTCCTGACAAGATGCGAGCACTAAGCTGGCTAATACTAAGGGTTTTATGAAATTCATTTGTATAATGTTACTCTACGCAAATTAAGAAAAGGGTATTATCAAAAAAGGTTTTAAAAAAATTATTTCTGGAGATTCATTAGTCAATTTCTTAGTGATTCTTCTAACGCTTAAACCAATTTAAATTCTTTAATTCCAATAAATATAAATAATCAGGCTCCGAGATAAATGATAAATGTTAGGTAGGGGGTTGTTTTTATCTGCCTGATTTTAAGAGGCTGCCGCAGGCTAGGCGGTAGCCTCTTCTTTTTATAGTTCTAAATGCCTCGACTCAACCTGGCTTCCTAAAAATATAGTCGCTTTGGAATTAAAGCTATCTGGTGATTCTGTGGTATAAAATACTGAGCTTGCGCCCTTCGAACACTGGCTTTCAATTTCCGGATGCCTGAACAGGTAGTTCTCAAGGCTTTTTGCAACGATCTCTCCCTGGGATATTACCTGCACGTTTTCTGGCAGCAATGTTTTAATTTTTTCGGCCAGTAACGGATAGTGCGTACATGCAAGTACCAGGGTATCAATAGAAGGTGACTTCTCAAGAATATTATCCAGGTGCTTCTTTATAAAATAATCAGCTCCTTCAGAATTAAATTCATTGTTTTCAACCAGGGGAACCCACATTGGGCAAGCCTCCTGATCAACTTCCACCTCTGGAAAAAACTTTCCTATTTCAATTACATAAGATTTTGATGCAACTGTGCCCTGCGTAGCCAATATGCCAACATGTTTAGTCTTAGTAAACTCCCCTACTATTTCTGCTGTCGGCCTAATCACCCCAAGTACTCTCCGGTTATCAGGCAAGTGAATCAAGTTATTTTGCTGAATGCTCCTTAATGCTTTAGCTGAAGCAGTATTACAGGCTAGAATTACCAAGCGGCATCCCATCCTGAACATATGCTGCACACACTCCCAGGTGTATTTATAAACAACTTCAAACGAACGTGTACCATATGGCACCCTGGCATTGTCGCCTAAATACAAATAATCATACTGAGGCAACTGCTTTACTATTTCCTTAAAAACGGTTAAACCGCCATAGCCAGAATCGAATACGCCAATTGGGCCCACTTCTTTAAACATTAAGCGAAATTAAAAATTTATACTTAAACCCTGCTGAAAATTAGCTTGGGCTACTACACACTTTAAAAGAGCAATGAAATATCCTCCACCATCTATGACGAGGCTTTTAAAAATTTATATATTCGAATTTTGGATAATATGTATAAAACTTTCCTACTTACCTGTATCACAGCCACACTACTTAAACCGGAGTTAAAAGCTTCGCCACAAGACACCTCGGTTATTGTTTCTTCAGCCACAACAAACGTAGAATTTGTTTGGAACCAAAAACTTTCACGGGTTGACATTAAACAGACTAAGGAAACAAATTATCTGGCAGAGGGATATGATGCCAGCTTGTCAATTGCTGAAATATATAACGAACACATTAGCATTGATGCGGTATTCCACAAATTAAATGGCAAAATCCCTTTCAACTTTAAGCCTTCACATAGTTATTATTCAGAGGACAATATCTTCTATTCTGATGCACGCATTTGCTACTTCCCTGTCTACTTAAAAGAACAAGGCAATAAAGCGAGCGTAACGTTCGAAAAAACGATTGATGACCCGCGTTATTTTACAAGCATCTATTTTTCTGAGCCTTATAAGGTTTTGGAAAAAAAATTGATTATAAAAGTACCCCGATGGATGAAAGTGGACTTTAAAGAATTAAATTTCGGAAAGCTTAATATCCTTAAATCCACATCCTATGATAAAGATGATGATGCTGATATTATTACTTATATAGCAAGAAATATCCCTTCCCAACAGCAGGAAAAGAACAGTCCTGGCCCATCCTACCTTTATCCACATTTGATGTTTTTAGCTAAATCCGCCAATCCTAATGGGCAAACGGTGACT
>CBIHNR010000230.1:0-7750 GCA_966211215.1 uncultured Pedobacter sp. | reverse complement strand
TCATTGTTACGCTATTTCTGCCCAAACAGGTCCGCTTTAAGTACGAATACGAAAAAGGGAAGCTCTGGATGAATAAGGATTTAGTAGCGCCTTATAATTATGCTATTGAGAAAACGCCCGAAGAGCTTGCTAAAGACAGGCAGGACGTTTTAAAATCCATCCTGCCTGTTTACCAGTATAATTCTGAAGTTTATGAGACTGAGCTGCAAACGTTCAATGCAGATTTTGAAATTAAATGGAACAGTGCCGGACAGCCCGAGAAATTAAAGAATACTTATAAAAATGCCGGACTAGGGATTCTTACCGAAGTTTATCGCCGAGGGATAATGACGCTTAGCAAGCGTTACCAGCGAAATGGGCTTAACTACAATTTCATGCTTTTGAGCAATAACCAGGCCCGTAAGCTAAATACAGTGGAGGCTTTTACGCTTGAATCAGCCACTAAGTATGCGGAAACACAGATCAATGCCAATCCTTTATTAGAGAACAAGGAATGGCTTTTAAACCTGGTTAATGAAAGGCTTAAGCAGAATTATATTTTTGATGACCGCCTAACGGAGACGCTGGAGGAAGAGGCATTGAAGAATATTTCCACCACCAGGGGAATGGTTCAGAAAGGGGAGTTTATTGTAGGAAACAGCAATGTAATTACTCCTGAGATTTATCAAAAGCTGGAATCGTTAAGGAATACCTACGAAAAGGATGCGAGGATCAGGGGAGACAAGCGAATCATATTTTTGGGACAGTTGTTGCTCGGGGGCTTGGTTTTAACCCTAATGATGATCTTCCTGAGATTATTCAGAAGAGACATTTTCCAGGATAACCGCCAGATTTCGTTAATTCTTATTGTTATTACTTCGATGTTGGTGGTATTGTCCTGGTCCATTCAGCTTAAAATTCCCAATGTTTATTATATACCTTATTGTATTGTACCCATTATCATCAGGATATTATTTGATACCCGCCTTGCGCTTAATATCCATTTGCTGGTTGTTTTAATTGCCGGCTTTTTTGTTCCAAACAGTTTTGAGTTTACGTTTTTGCAGGTAACATCTGGTATGGTTGCCATCTATAGTATCAAAAACCTGGTTAAGCGTGAGCAATTCCTTGTTTCAGCTTTATTAATTCTGGGTAACTACTTTGTGGCTTTTATTGGTATATCTCTTATAAAGAACGGCTCTTTCTATAGTATTGAGTGGATAAATTTTGTGCCCTTTACCATAAGTGTCCTTTTGTCGTTACTGGCTTATCCTCTCATTTATATTTTCGAACAGGTTTTTGGCATTACTTCGGAAGTGAGCCTGATGGAAATTACCAATACTAATGCAAAGCTGCTGCGAGAGCTTTCTTATAAGGCTCCAGGAACTTTTCAGCACTCTTTGCAGGTGGCTAACCTGGCCGAGGCTGCTATTTATAATATTGGAGGAAATGGGCTATTGGTTAGGGCAGGGGCGCTTTATCACGATATCGGCAAGATGGAGAATCCTCAGTATTTTATAGAGAATCAGAATAAGGGCTCCAGCCCGCACGATTCTTTGTCATACGAAGCCAGTGCGCAGATCATCATTCGCCACGTGACGAAAGGGGTGGAGATTGCCAGGAGAAATAACCTTCCGGAAATCATTATCGACTTCATTCGTACGCACCATGGAAATACCCGGATGGATTATTTCTACCAATCTTACCTGAAAAACTTCCCGGAAAAGTTTGTGGATGAAAATATTTTCAGATATCCCGGCCCTATTCCTTTTTCGAAAGAAACAGGTGTTTTAATGCTTGCTGATTCTGTTGAAGCTGCATCGCGAAGCTTGAAGGAACCAAATGCTAAAAGTATTAATGCTTTGGTGGACAGGATTATAGATTACAAGCTTGAACAGGGGCAGCTAAACAATAGTAATATCACCCTAAAAGATATTGCCATGATACGCCAGATATTTAAAAGCATGTTAATGAGCATTTACCATGTACGCGTTGATTATGACCTTTAGAAATGTGAAATTTTTTTTTGAAGGGATTACCTTATTACTATATTTGCACACCCAAAACGGGGAAAACGGTTGTAAAAACAGCCACAGAGCTTAAGCTCTAAAACGTTCTTTAGAAATTAAAAAATCAGTATTATAAGCTGATCTTAAGATAAACGGAGAGGTGCCTGAGAGGCCGAAAGGAACAGTTTGCTAAACTGTCGTACTGGCAACGGTACCGCGGGTTCGAATCCCGCCCTCTCCGCAACTAAAATGCTGCCCATTGGGTGGCATTTTTTGTTTAGGGGGAAACGGAGTTTTAATATATTCCTACCTTCAATAATTTAATCATCGATATTATTATACATTAAAGTATGATATCTGGTCGTAGCCTTTTAGATAAAATAGTTAGTTTTGAATAAATAGTTTTCATTCAAAAGCCTTATGATAGATCCAACTCCACTTAATCATGTTGCCGAATTCCATAAAACCTTTAAACATCCGATCTTAGAAACGCCCACAATTCCATCGAAAGAGCGGGCTACGCTACGTGTAGCGTTATTAGCAGAGGAGATAGATGAATTGCGCGATGCAATAAAAAACAATGACATAACAGAAGTCGCTGATGCACTTTGTGACATCCAATATGTGTTGGCTGGCGCAATTTTAGAATTTGGCCTCGGGGAAAAATTCAAATTATTGTTTGATGAAGTTCAGCGGTCCAATATGAGTAAAGTATGTAAATCTTTGGAAGAGGCGGAATTAACAATTGCACATTATAAGAAGGTGGAATCTTGTGATGCCCATTACGAGCAAGAAGGCGAATTGTATTTGGTATATCGGACGAGTGATCATAAAGTTTTAAAATCTGTAAATTATTCACCGGCGGATTTAAAAAATATTATTTTTAATAGCACTCATGATTGATATTACAGAAGTAACGAATGTACTTACGTCCTATGATAGCATAATTTCGCGGTTGTTATCAAAATATGAACTAAACGAGGAACCAATTGAGGTTTCGTTTAGGAGTATTGTTAACAATTTAAAACCAGATCGTGTGACGCATCTAATCCACACATATCCGGCAAAGTTGTTGATGCACATTCCTCACTTTTTTTTAAATAATGATATTTTTTCTAAAAAAGGCGATACAGTTTTAGATCCCTTCTCTGGTTCTGGAACTGTGATGTTAGAAGCGATATTAGCAGGGCGAAATGCAATCGGAGCTGATTCCAATCCTTTGGCCAGATTAATATCAAAAGTTAAGGTTAAGCAATATGATTGTTCGGAGTTGGAGCGACTAACTTCAAACCTTATCCGGTTTATAGAAACCTATAGATTAAAAACTAAACCATTTGTTGTAAATGTTGATTATTGGTTTTCACATGATATTCAATGTCAACTATCTGAAATTTTTTATGCAATTGATTCTATTGTAGACGTAAATATAAAGGACTTCTTTTTGGTATGCTTTTCGAATTGTGTAAAAAAAGTAAGTTATGCTGACCAGCGAGTATCTGTGCCTGTGAAGCTAAATCCCAGTCGATATCCACAGTCTCATCCACTCTACAATGAATCAAAAAAGAAACTAGAGAATCTTGAAAATGTTAACGTTCTTGAGCGATTTAAAGAGGTAATATTTGACAATATATTACGGGTAAAATGTCTAAACGAGTTAGTAATTGATCCTTTTACTGCAAATATAGTCTCTGATGATGCCAGGCAACTAAATAATCCAAAGGAGGAATTTTCTTACAAAGTTCCTGACAACTCCGTAAGCTTAGTTATCACCTCACCACCATATGCGGGTGCGCAAAAGTATATTAGAGCTTCCAGCCTAAGTTTAGGCTGGTTAAATCTAATTAAAAGTCACACAACACTCAAGGAGCTGGACAATCAGAATATTGGTAGGGAAAACTATCAAAAAGCTGACTATCTAAATTTAAAGAAAACTAATATTACTGCTGCCGATATGTTATTAGAAAAAATCCACCAAGTCAACCCTCTTCGGGCCCATATCGCAGCAAATTACTTAATTGAAATGCGTGAAGCGTTAACAGAAAGTGTTAGAGCATTAAAACACGGCGGATATTTTGTTCTAGTAGTTGGGAATAATCAAGTTTGCGGATTTGAGTTTGAAACCCAAGAATATTTGCGTCAAATTTTAGAAAATTTAGGTTTAAATCCCGTCCTTAGATTGATTGACGATATACAATCCTATGGGTTAATGACTAAGCGAAACAAAACTGCTAATATTATTACTCGAGAATGGGTATTAGTTTTTAGGAAATAATATGTCCCCAATTGAAATATTTGAAGAAGAACTTCATGATAAGATAAAGGTTCTGAATGAAACAACGTGGGAATCAAGAGTAAAGCGCCCGATTATAGACAAATGGTTGGGAAATTTTTCCACCGACGAGGAGAAGCAGCATGCCTTATTTCTTTTGTCGAACTTTATGTTTTTCGGACAAATCCAGATCAAGCAGCTTCTTGTTAGTCTATATAGAGACTTATACAAATACCCATTGATTGAAGAAATTAGAAAGCTTGACAATGATAGCATCGATCTGGTTACCATTAACAATCGATACAAAGATGAATTAAAACACACTAGATTTCTGGCTATGGGTAATGCTTCTGAAAGTGGTGCTCACCTACTGTATTTGTTTCGTCAAGTTAATAAATTAGGCACAGATCTTTTTGATGAACCTTTTTACGTAGATCCATCTGGTAGTAAACAACTGAAAGATCCGTCTATAAGACATTATGTATTATTTGATGACTTCTGCGGGTCTGGTAGCCAAGCTTCCTCTTATTCGAAAAGTACTGTAGCTGAAATTAAAGCGATCGACCCATCAATCAAGGTTTCCTATTTAATTTTATTTTCGACGAAAGGAGGTAAGCAGTATGTATCGGCTACAACTTTGTTTGATCGCGTTGAAGCAGTTGTTGAATTCGACGAATCATTTAAATTTTTTGGCACAAACTCAAGATATCTCCAAAAGTGTCCACGCGAAATTGATAAAGATTTTCTTAAAGACTTGTGTGAAAGATATGGTGAGCCGTTAATTAGAGACATAGGAACAAAGTTAGGCTGGTCAGGAGTTGGATTAAATGGTTTTGTAAAAGACCATAAACTTGGCTTTGGTGATTGCCAACTTTTAATTGGGTTTTCCCATAATACGCCTGATAACACCTTGCCAATAATTTGGTATGATGAAATGGCAATTAAATGGTATCCAATCTTTAAACGTTACAATAAAGTTTATAGCACATGAGTGTAAATCCAATTAACCCTTTTAACATAACAAAAGCAGTTGATTACTCCGACGAGGAAATTAAAAAATATTGGGTAGACATTTCTGAAGGTAATGGATTTATCGATATGCTTAAACCACAGTCCCCTATGCCAATGTTTATTTTGGGAGGAAAAGGAAGTGGTAAAACGCATATTATGCGATACTTTTCTTTTAATCTGCAAAAACTTCGCTACGCAAATAAATTATCGGAAAAAATCGCTTCAGATAAGTACATCGGGATTTATCTACGCTGTGGAGGCTTAAATTCAAGCAGATTTCAAAGCTCCCATGATTCAAAAGAAGCATGGAAAAATATTTTTGGGTATTATCTTGAGTTATGGTTTAGTCAATTATTAACTAATGTTATTGCAGATATTCTGGCGTTGGATAGTGATATAATTAAACCCTATGAAGATAAAATCATAAACTCACTTAAAAAATTGTTTGATGTAGATGTGAACACCGCATTCAACTCTTTCAATAGTTTCAATGAGTTTCTACAACAATTACAAAAAAGAGTAGATTATGAAGTCAACAATATTGTAATTACTGGCGAGAAAGTATCCGATATAAGAGTTTTAGTATCACCTGGCAAATTGATATTTGGTTTTCCGAGATTGCTTGAAGAAATTGTCCCTCTTTTCAAAAGTGTCCAATTTATATTTTTAATTGATGAATTTGAAAACCTTCATGCTGATCAGCAACGGTATATTAATACCCTTATCCGTGAAAGGGAAGCGCCTGTGTCATTTAGAATCGGTGTCAGGTGGTTTGGAGTCAAAACTTATTCTACGTACAGTGGAAACGAGGACTTAAAAGAAGGTTCTGAAATAGAAAAATATGTTATCGATAATATTCTTCGTAAAAATAATGCTGAGTACGAAAAATACGCGAGAGAAATATGTCTAATTCGGCTTCGTCAAGCAGGATTTGTTTTAGATGAAGCGACCTCTATTTCTAAGCTTGATGATTTTTTTGAAGAATTTAGCTTAGAAAACTTTCTTAATAAAATTAAATCAAAAGAAGAAAGTATTGGTCGATCTTATATATTTAAACTTGAAGAAAACCTAAAACGACGAGGAGCTTATTCCAACATTCGTGAAATTATAGATAATTTAAAGCATGATAATAGGCTGATTGAGAGGACCAATGTAATGCTTATCTACAGAGAATGGAAGGAGAACCACGATCTTAATAAAGCCTCCATAGTTATCAAAAATGATGCAAAGCGTTATGCATTAAATCCATTGGATAAAACAACTTTACAATTTAAAATACTCGACAAGTTTAAGAATGATTTAATTGATCAATTGCATCGCGAAACACGTGAACCTCTTTCATATAGTGGTATTGATAAATTGATTAAAATGTCAGCTGGTATTCCGCGTCATTTTTTAATTATGTTAAAGCATATTTATCGGTGGTCGATTTATAATGGGGAGAATCCTTTTTCTTCTGGTAAAATTAGCGAATCGTCACAGCGAAAAGGTTTGTTAGACGCGGCTAAGTGGTTTCTTGAAGATGCACGAGCTGCCGGTGAAGATGGTAAGCTTATGTCAAGCAGTATAAGAAGAATTGGAGAATATCTACAAGACATTAGATTTTCAAACACACCTCCAGAGTGTTCCCTGTCGTCGTTTAGTATAAAAGAAATTGATATTGACACTATTGTTGGAAAGACGCTTTTATATTTGGAGCAATATTCATACTTAGTTCGGGTAAACTCATCCAGGGATAAAAATTCAAACAATCAAAGACTCACATTTCAAATTGATGGAATTTTAGCTCCTATTTGGGAATTACCAATTTATCGACGGGGGGTTTTATCATTAACCACTGATGAAGTGAAGGTTATCTTTAAGAATTGTGCAGATTCAGATTATGTGAAGGTCAAAAACCACCGTCTTTCTTCATATAACATTCCATTCAAAAACGGAACATTACCTACATTATTCGAAGATTAATTATGTCAAACTTTAACATTGATTACTCAATATTTTATAAAAAGAAATATTCATCTGCAAACGATTTGAAAGCGGATAGCAATTACGATCTATTCATTTCAGCCTATAATGACAGTGAGAGGGTTAAAAAAGTGTTCAGCGAGATTACCGCATTAGAAAAACATTGGTTACTTTTCCCAGAATATCAATACAAGAAAAGTGAAGAACCTCAATTAGTAAATACCAGCGAAAAAATATTTGCTTATGAAGCACCAAAAAGCGAAAGTGAAATCATTAGAACATATTTTCAACAGATAAACTTTACTTCAAGTGGTATTAAAAACATTGCTATTGATATAACAGGATTTATAAGACCTCATTTAGTATTTTTAGTTCGTTATCTTTCGACAACTAACATCGAAAAAGTCGATTTTTTTTATACGGATCCCGTTAAATATGATAAGGGAGCAAACACCGATTTCTCGTTTGATTACACTTTAGTAAGGCAAATTGATGGTTGTCAGGGATCGCATAATCC
>CBIHNR010000229.1:0-7754 GCA_966211215.1 uncultured Pedobacter sp. | reverse complement strand
TATGAAAAACAGCCCGCAGCAAAAACCTGCGGAACAAGCTCAATAAACTAAAGATGCGAAAGATAAAACTGAAGAAGCTCAATCGCCAGCTCCACCTTCCGAAACCCTAAAAGAAGAAGCTCCGGCGACTAAACCTACCGGCTTTAAGCCAACTCAGTCGCCAGCTCCATCTTCTGAAATACCGAAAGAAGAAGCTCCGGTTACTAAACCTACCGGCTTTAAGCCAAGGTTTAACATGAAAAACATGCCGCAGCAAAAACCTGCGGAATCGCCGGAAACTAAACCAGAAGAACAAACTGAAGAAGCTCCCACTGCGGATCCATCCTCTGAAGCTTCAAAAGGAGAAGCTCCGGTTACTAAGCCTATCGGCTTTAAGCCAAGGTTTAACATGAAGAACATGCCGCAGCAAAAACCTGCAGAACAAGCTCAAGAAGCCGAGGCAACGGAAGGGAAAACAGAAGAAGACACACCGAAAGAGGCGCCTGCTGAAAGCCCGAAAGCTGAGGATTCTGAGTCTAAGCCTGCTTTTAAACCTAAGTTCAATTTAAGGAATATCAAGCCTAAGTCACCAGAAGAATAGTCGCTTACGGGAGTTTGAAAACAGCCAGGGTAAAAAATCCGCTTCGGCAAACGCTCGGTCCCAGCTATTGTGATTAGCATCTGGGTAGAGAGTAAATTTTACATCTTGCCCTAATTCCTTCAGTTTACTCACAATCACTTCTGAATAAACTGGAAGCACTACATCGTCTTTCGCTCCATGAAATATCCATAAAGGCACCTTCTTATACTTCTTTACATTATCGACATTACCTCCTCCACAAATAGGAAAAGCAGCTGCAAATGTTTTAGGCTTCCTGGCAAGCAATTCAAAGGTACCCATTCCTCCCATGGAAAGCCCGCCGATATAAATTCTGCGTTTGTCTGTTGTTGACTGGTTCCTGTAACTGTCAACCAGTCCCATTAGTAAAGCCATTGCTTTGGTTGGTGTTTTATCATACGGAAAAGTAAATGCCCGTTTTCCATCAGCCGTTGGTGTCACCTTTACATTTGCCCAGAAATCATTTTTAGGGCACTGCGGGAATATCACTATCGCAGGGAACTTTTCGCGTATTTCAGGCTTTAGAAATAGCTCGCCTCCATGTATTAATTGCGACTTATTATCGATGCCGCGTTCGCCACTACCGTGAAGGACAAATACCACCGGATATTCTTTCTTGCTGTCAAATTTCTCAGGATACAATATCCTATAGGGTAGGGTATCATTTCCTGCTACAAAAAGTTTAGGTTCATACTGCCCCAGCTCCTGTGCTTGTAACCCAACCGCACTAAACAAAAATATCATGCACAGAGTTGTTAATTTCTTCATCTATTTAAAGTAAAAGTAGCTTGCTTGCCATCTCTTGAATTAGACCCGATAAACACCTTAAATTCACCTGGTTCGGCAATATATTTCATATCTGTATCGTAGAATTTCAAGTCATTTTCAGAAATAGAGAATGTAATATTCTGTTTTTCTCCGGCTTTTAAAAATACTTTTTTAAAGTTTTTAAGCTCCTTAACCGGACGGGTTACCGATGAAACCAAATCCTGGATGTATAATTGCACTACCTCCTCTCCATCGTAAATACTTGCGTTGCTTACTGTTATTGAGGCATCGATAGAACCTGTAGTATTCATGCTATTTCGGCTAAGTTTTATATCCCCGTAGGAGAAAGTAGAATAACTTAAACCATAGCCAAATGGATAAAGTGGATCATTGGTTATGTCGAGGTAACGGCTTTGGTATTTATCTAATAGCCCGCCCATAAACGGACGGCCTGTATTCTTATGATTGTAGTACAAGGGGACTTGCCCAACTACCTGCGGAAATGTTGTAGTTAATTTGCCCGAAGGATTATATATTCCAAAAAGTACATCGGCTATAGCATTTCCTGCCTGCGTACCGGCAAACCAGGTTTCGAGGATCGCATCGGCATTATCATTTTCCCATTTAAGGGCTAGCGGCCTGCCATTCATTAGCACAATAACCAAGGGCTTTCCGGTTTCTTTTAAGGCCTTCAATAGTTCCAGTTGTTTACCCGGCAGGCCAATATCTGCCCTACTGGAAGCTTCACCGCTCATTCCTTGAGATTCTCCTACTACAGCCACCACCACATCAGATTTTCGGGCGGCAGCAACAGCTTCCCTAATCATTTCATCCGGGCTTCTTGTGTCTATTTCCAATTCACCTCCATGTGCATTTAAGCGTTTAATCATCAGGGTATCATCGGTAAAGTTTGCGCCTTTGGCATAGTTTATCTGCAAGGCATTGCCTATCAAATTTTTTATTCCCTGCTCCACACTTACAGCCTGTTTCCAATCGCCGGCACCGCTCCAGTTTCCTATGAGATCCCGTTGATTTCTGGCGAGAGGGCCTACTAAAGCAATTGAGTTTGTCTTTTTAAGGGGAAGGGTTTGAGCATTGTTTTTTAGCAGCACCATACTTCTGCAGGCAATGTCTCTTGCGGCATCTACAAATTCTTTTTTCATTTGGATTGAAGCGGCATCCGGATTGGATACATAGCAGTAAGGGTCTGTAAATAAACCTAGTTTGTACTTTGCTTCCAATATCCTTCTGCATGCCATATCAATCTGGGCGACAGTTACTTTACCGTCCTTCACTAGTTTACCTAGCTGATTCAGAAACACCTCTCCTACCATGTCCATATCAATACCCGCCTTCAATGCCTGCGCTCCAACTTCATATTCGTTCTTTCCAGTACCGTGGGCAATCATCTCATTTATTGCTGTATAATCTGTTACCACGAAGCCCTTAAAGCCCCATTGTTTGCGCAAAAGATCGGTCATTAGCCATTTGTTTCCCGTTGCAGGGATACCGTCAATCTCATTAAAAGAACTCATCACCGAACCCACACCGGCATCAATTGCAGCCTTGTATGGCGGAAAATAATCCTGCATCATTCGTTGGCGGCTCATATCCACAGTGTTGTAATCGCGCCCGGCTTCAATAGCACCATACAGGGCAAAGTGTTTTACGCAGGCCATTACGGTATTGCTTTTCGTCAGGTCGGTGCCTTGATAACCTTTTACCATCGCCTTTGCTATTTGTGAACCTAACCAGGGGTCCTCACCAGAGCTTTCAGCAATGCGTCCCCAGCGGGCATCTCGGGCAATGTCCACCATCGGCGAATAAACCCAGTTTAGCCCATCGGCAGATGCTTCTTCGGCTGCAATACGGGCACTTTTCTCAATGGAAACCAAATCCCATGAGGTAGATAAGCCTAAGGGGATTGGGAAAATAGTGCGGTGGCCATGAATTACGTCATAACCAAACAGCAGCGGAATTTTAAGCCGGGTTTGGGTTACTGCCATTTCCTGCAGTTTACGCACGGCAATTGGTGTAAATGTGTTAAAAACTGCTCCAACATTTCCTTTTCGAATATTCTCATCTACATTTTTGCTGACAACCGGCCCTGTTACATCAAAACCTACCGAAACCAAATTAAGTTGCCCTATTTTTTCATTGAGGGTCATTTTCTTCATCAGGTTTGATATGTATGCATCCATTTTAGGATCGGGTTTAGACTGGGCATTTGCCCGATTCAATAAGCAGAAAAACAAAATTGCTATCCAGGTGGCTTTTAAAAGGGTATTTGCTGAATGCGTTTTCATAGGTTTTTATTTTGAGATGATTGTTTGGGTTCGAACGGAAACGCCATTTTCATTGATTGCTTCTATGGCGAAATAATAAGGCAGATTTTTATCCAGCCCTTTGAAATAATATTCGTTGCTACCATACACCATTATGCAGTTATAGAGCTTGTTGGGAGCAATGCCGGTGAAAATATTGAAGGCGTAAGCATTGTCAACCGGCGACCATTTTAGCCAGGAGTTTCGCTTGTCTGATTCGGTTCTTAGAACTATAAAGTTTTTAACTGAATCTGGCTTGGCTCCATTTCCGTTTCCAAAAATGCGCAAGCCGCAAATGGCAAACTTCCCGGTGGGCATATGGATATTTTCGAGTTTTATAAAGCGGGTGTTTACAGGCTTGGAAAGTTCCACGTAATCATGCGGCACATCCGTTTGGTTCTTGCTTTTATCAACCAGCAGCTTCCATTCTTTGCCATTAATGGAATGATGGATTTTGTACTGGTGATAAGATCCTTTGGGCTTACCCATAAATTGGGCATCTTGATCTGCGTAGTTAATTTGAATAGCTTTTACGGTAGCCACAGCGCCTAAATCACTTTGTATCCATTCGCCTTTATTTGCCGAAGCCGCGCTCCAATAAGTTTTAATATTCTCATCTACAGCGTTATTGGCTCCATAGTTCCCCAGCGTGCTTGAAACCTGTACAGGTTTATTAAAGTTAAGGAGCATCCAGCCGGTAAAACGGCTCTTTAAATGATCTGCGGGGCCGGTGGGCAAATAGTGCGGATAGTCGCCGAAAATGGTGTTAGTGTATAGAACATCATCTTTGTCAAAGCCAGCAGGCCATAATCCAAGGCGCCTTTCGAAGTTATTTTTAACCGATAAAACGACGGTTGACACGTGCCACCAATTTTGCCATTTATCCTGAAACGTATTGCCATGCCCGGCGCCTCTTGCGAAACCGCCTGGCTTGTATGCAAAGGGATTATGCGGCTGTGGAACGAACGGGCCAAGAGGCTTATCACTTACCTGAACGCCATCGGCATAACCGCTAAATTCTGTACCTGGAGCTCCATATTGTAAGTAGTACTTGCCTTTATACTTCGTCATCCAGGCACCTTCCATAAACGGGTTAAGGAAGGTATTATCTAAATATTCGCCGAAGCGCTGCCAGCCAAAACGGGCATCATTCAGCTTTATCATTTCTTTTTTTTCGCCAATTGGCTGAAATGTTTTGGGATTGACTTCTGTGCCGTAAATGGGTAATTCGTTGCTACTGCCCCAATAGAGATACAAGCGCCCATCATCATCGCGAAAAAAAGCGGGGTCCCAGGCACCGATTTGGAAGGGGTCAATAGCTTCTTTCCATTGGTTTGCTTTGGGATTGGTGCTCATCCAAATGGGGAAGTTCTTTTCGTGTGTTGAGCCAAAAACCAGGAGGGTATCGCCCTGTACCCAAACGGCGGGCGCACAAAGATCGTCGTAAACTTTATGGTAGGGTTTTAGAAAAGATCTTGATACAAAGTTCCAATGGTTTAAATCGCTGCTCCACCAGTATCCCCATTGGTTGGTTGAAAACAGGTAATAGTCGTTTTTATAGAGAACGATTACCGGGTCTGCGGTTGCGCGGTGTTTTCCCGACTTGGTAAAATCAGGAATTGGAGTGTAGCCATAATCAATGTTAAGCGGATTGCAATAGGTTGCCGGCTTCTGGCTAAAGCAGATGCTTTGAAGCAAGAGTAAAAATCCGATTAAGCCAGCTTTCATCATCACTCTAATTATTAAGTTTAGGGCTTTCGAACCCTAATTTTTTTAAACCTCTTTGCACATCGGGGATGCCCATGAACAGCTTCCACAACAACCCCGACCGATAATTTTCTATCATCACGATAATTGGGCCCTGATCTATTGCCAGATGTGATTTGGCGTACCAATTATGATGCTCGCTAAAGGCATCCACAAAACCGTAATCGCTCCAGATCTTATCGCCTAGATCGTTATAGAAATATTTTAAAGCTTTCATGGAATACTCTGGCGTGTATGGAAAAGCAGATAAAGCCGCCGTTGGGCTTATCACTCCTAAATCTTCAGTTGGCGAGTGCGCTGCATAACCTTTATAACTATCGCTTGCGGTTAAACCCCAGCTGTTAGTTCCGTAACCTTTGTATTTTTTAGGATTGTCGATGCAGTAAGCGCGATTAATGAGGGTATGATTTTTATTCTGCTCCCAATAATCGGCGTAGCGGTCTTTTAAGCCACGAGGGTCTAATCCCAGGAATGAATAGTGAGAAAAGAACAAGGGGCCGCCATACTCAAAACCCAAAGGTAATTTGGTGTTATAATATTCTTTCCCGTTTCGGAAATTATAGCCATTTGCCCAGCCCTGGTGGTACACATCTGCATTTATCGAATATCGGGGTGAAGATGCTGCCAGAACATAGGTTATAAGGCATTCATTCCAGCCGTGAATTTGGTGGTTCATGCTCCAGCCATTGTTAGGGCTCCAGTGCCAGTACAGCACATTCTGCCCATCGCGGGTATGCCAGTTCCATTCTATGCCTTCCCACATCCATAAAATTTTATTGCGAAGCTGGTTTTCTGCCGGGGTATCGGCATTGAAATACTGCCTTGCACAAAGCAGGCCCTGGAACAGGAAAGAAGTTTCTACAATGTCGCCACCGTCATCTTTGGGGCTAAAACGAATCACCTTTCCGGTTTCGCCATTCAGCCAATGCGGAAAAACACCGTGAAACATATCGGCTTTCCAAAGAAAGTTGACAATTTTTAATGTGCGTTCGGCCGCTTGCTGGCGGGTTATCCATTTACGTTCGGCAGCCACAATAATAGCCATTAGCCCAAAACCGGTACCGCCCGTTGTAACTACTTCATTTCCATAATCAAAAGCTACATTGCTTCTTTCACGGGCCATGCCGCTGCTTGGATGGGCAAAATCCCAGAAATACCTGAAGGTTTGTTTTTGGACCGCATCCAGTAGCTCATTTTCAGAAAGGCCTTTTTTTATTGGCTCCGGCGCAATTTGCTGCGCTTTAGCCTGAAGGCTGAAAAAGCCAGGGGCTAGCATTAACAGAATATATAGGGTAAATTTCTTCTTCATAGCTTATAAATTGGGGCTTTGAAAGCCGAGGTTTTTCATGCCGTTTTTTACTTCGGGGCAGCTCATAAAAAGGTTCCAGAGCAGGCCACTCCGATGGTTTTCTATCATGATGATAATTGGCCCCTGATCGATAGCCAGGTAAGAATTTGCGAACCAGCTGTGATGTATACTAAAGGCATCGTAGAATCCATAGTCGCCCCAGAGCCTGTCGCCAAGCTTGTAATAAAAGAATTTCAGGGCCTGCATGGATTCTGCCGGCGTATAGGGAAAAGATGATAAAGCAGCCGTTGGCGAAATAACTCCATTATCATTATCCGGATGATGTGCCGCGTAACCGTAAATATCGTCGCTGGCAGTTAGTCCCCAGCAGGAAGCGCTATAGCCAACAAAATTCCTGGGGTTGCTTATGCAATAGTTATAGTTGATTAAAGAATGTGCCTTGTTCTGAGTTTCGTAATTGGCATAGGCATCTATTAAGCCTGTTGGATTTATGCCCAGAAAGGAATAATGTGCAAAAAACAAGGGGCCTCCATTTGGCGGGCCAAGTGGCAACTGAACGCCATAGTATGAATTACCGTTTTTTATTGCTCCGTTCCGGGCCCAGCCATTATCGTATACTGATTTGGTGATGGGGTAAGTACTTGAAGATGTAGCAAGCACATAAGTTATAAGACACTCGTTCCAACCCTGAATTTGCATATTCATATCCCAGTTATAGCTTGGGCTCCAGTGCCAGTACAGCACATTCTCATTATTTTTTCTGAACCAGTTCCACTCTACTGCATTGCAGAGGGTGTTAATAGCTCCCCGAAGCTGGTTTTCGCGGGCATTGGCTTCGTTGAAATACTGCCGGGCAGTTAGCAATCCTTGTATCAGGTACGAGGTTTCAACCAAATCGGCACCATCATCTTTTGCGCTGAAAGGTACCACCGCACCACTTGCGCCATTAAGCCAGTGCGGATAGGCTCCGTGAAAGCGTTGCGCTTTG
>CBIHNR010000228.1:0-7781 GCA_966211215.1 uncultured Pedobacter sp. | reverse complement strand
GATGAGTTTAAAATTTACAGCAGGGCTTTAAGTGCTGCAGAGATTGCAGAAGCTGTGAAGGCAAGCCAAACGATTACGTTCAATGCCCTTGCATCAAAAACAATTGGAGATGCTGATTTCGATCTTTTAGCTACTGCTTCTTCAGGTTTGACTGTTGCTTATGCCAGCTCGAATCCGTCAGTGGCTACTATTGTGGATGGAAAGGTACATATTGTAGCTGCGGGAACAGCAAAAATTACCGCTTCACAGGCAGGAAATGCTGATTATTTAGCAGCAGATTCTGTTAGCCGAACACTTACTGTAAACAAGAAAGAGCAGAGCATTACGTTTGCCGCCCTTGAGCCAAAAACGCTGGGAGATGCTGATTTTGATGCAGGAGCTGCAGCGAGTTCAGGCTTAGTAATAAGCTATAGCAGTTCAAATGCTGATGTTGCTACTATAGTTGATGGTAAAGTGCATCTAATTGGTGCCGGAACCACAACTATTACCGCTACACAAGTTGGCGATACAGAGTATAGCGCTGCAAGTTCTGTTAGCCAAACGCTTACTGTAAATAAGAAAGATCAGAACATTGCATTTGCAGCACTTCAACAGAAGACAATAGGCGATGTTGATTTTGATGCAGCAGCAACAGCAAGTTCTGGTTTAGCGATAAGCTACAGCAGTTCAAATGCTGATGTTGCTACAATCGTTGATGGTAAAGTCCATCTAATTGGTGCAGGTACTACAACGATCACAGCTTCACAAGCTGGAAGTTCTTTATATAACGCAGCTTCACCTGTGTCACAGGAGTTAACAGTTGTTAAGAAAGAGCAGTCAATCAGCTTTGCTGCCATGGCAGAGAAATCTACAAGAGACGCTGATTTCGATCCAGCGGCTGTAGCTTCATCGGCACTGCCGGTAACTTACACCAGCTCAAACGAATCGGTTGCTACCATCGTGAATGGCAAAGTTCATTTAGTTGGCGGCGGAACTACTTTAATTACTGCTTCACAATCGGGAGATGCTAGCTATAATGCAGCTTCTTCTGTAAGCCAGGAATTAAATGTATTTGTTCCACCAGCTGTATTTGCTAAAAATATAGCGGTAGAGTTAGATGCGAGCGGTAGCGCTTCTATTACTGCATTGCAGGTAGATAATGGTTCAATTAGCTATTCAGGAGCATTAATCTTAACATTAGACCAAACTACTTTTGGCTGCTCTAACGTTGGAAGTCCGGTTACCGTAACACTTACAGCTACAGACGCTAAGGGATACACCAGCTCTGCAACTGCACAAGTAACCGTGACCGATCATGTTAATCCGGTTGCTACGGCTCCAGCTTCTCAAGCTTTCTGCTACGCAGGAAGTAACTATACACTTCCATCTGTAGTTGCTACAGACAATTGTGGTGTGGCTTCTATTTCCTATTCGGTAAGTGGCGCTACACAAAGAAGCGGATCTGGCGCTGATGCCAGCGGTACATTCAATCCAGGTGTATCTATTATCAACTGGACCGTTACGGATGTTCATGGAAATACAGCTACTGCTTCAACAACAGTTAGTGTAAATTCTGCATTAACTTCATCTATAGCAGATGTATATGCCCTGAACTCTTATACGGATGAAAAGAACACGATTTATTTAGGTTACGGCCCATCTTCGCTTAGCATTAATGCAATGGCAAATGGTGGAACAGCTCCATATACTTACGCATGGAGTACAGGCGCTGCAACACAATCCATAAGTGTAAGTGAAGCAGGAACCTACACGGTAACTATTACTGATGCCAAAGGTTGCCAAACCACTTCGTCCATTGTTATCAATGTACTGGATGTACGTTGTGGAAATAACAATGACAAGGTGATGGTTTGCCATAATGGCCATGCGATTTGTGTTGCTTCATCAGCAGTACAAGCTCATTTAGATCATGGTGATAAATTGGGATCTTGTAATTCTGGTGTAAGTGCATCTAAAGAGGCTCATGACCTTGAAACAGAGAAATCTGCTGCAACTTACAGTGTAACTCTTTATCCAAACCCTGTATCAGATCTTCTGAATATTAAGGTGAGCAAATTAGAAGCAGGTGCTACAGTGAGAGTATTTAATTTAGCCGGACTGGAAGTAATTTCCCAAAGGTTAACCGAAAAACATCAAACTGTTTCAGTCGCTGGTTTGCCACAAGGTATTTATGTGGTACAGATTAAAAACGGCGCTGCACTCAGCGTACAGAAAATAATAAAGGAATAATTCTTTATCTTTCTAATAGTAATGCAAGGGCATTCTGCGCAAGTAGAATGCCCTTGTGCTTTTAATCTTGCTCCATTAGCCAGTTTAAGCTATATCCCAACCCTGCTATCTGCAGTTCAATTCGTTAACCTTGCCGGTTAAGCGCAGCTTCAATGGATTAACGATACCATAACATAAATTTCTTATTCAATGCCATCAGCGTTTTGAGCCCATTTAGTCATGCCGATACTTGTTTCGGCACCCCATTATACTAGCGCATGGATAGCAGCTTCTTGTCGCACTACAGTGAGTGATTGATCATTCAATCCTACTCAACTGGTTCATATTGGCCAACTCTTATTTTATAAAATAAGTGACACGAAGAATTGGTGTTCCAAAGTTTTTTCTCCAAAAGCTTGAGTATGCATAAGCTCAGTTCTGCGTCCCTTATTTTATCTATTTATTATAAAACATGTTAAGTATTATGTAATGCTTTAATGAATCATTTTTATATGAATAAAGTGTACGTTTTTATTCTTCTTTCCTTAATGCTCATGGTTTGCGGGTCGGTGCGGTCGCAAACCTTCGTGCATCCCGGTGGTTTGCACACCCAGGCTGATCTCGATCGAATGAAGGCAAAAGTTGCTGCGGGCGCACATCCCTGGATCGATGACTGGAATCTGCTCATTAAAGATCCTCGGGCGCAAAAAACATGGAAAGCAGCGCCAACAGCTAACATGGGGGCCAGTAGGCAGCGGGCCGATGCTGATGCCCATGCGGCCTATCTTAATACCTTGCGTTGGTATATATCCGGAGATACAACTTACGCGGCTTGTGCAGTGAGGATATGTAATGCCTGGTCTGCTGCAGTAAATCAAATTCCTACAGGCAATGATATATCTGGCCTGGGCGGTATCCCCATCTTCGATTTTGCTGTGGCGGGGGAGCTTTTGCGGACTTATCCGGGCTGGGCTCCGGCGGACTTCGCCCGGTTTAAAAATATGATGCTTACTTATTGGTATCCGGTTTGTAATGATTTTTTGGTTAAGCATAATGGTACATGTGTCTCCCATTACTGGGCCAACTGGGATGCCTGTAATATCGGGGCTGTGCTTACCATCGGGGTACTTTGCGATGATACGGCAAAGTATAATCAGGCAATTAACTACTTTAAGAGCGGCGCAGGGAACGGCAGCATTAATAACGCCGTTCCCTATGTGCATCCCAATGGGCTGGGTCAATGGCAGGAAAGCGGGCGCGACCAGGAACATGCCCAACTAGGCGTGGGCTTATTAGGGTCGGTTTGCCAGGTGGCCTGGAATCAGGGGGCCGATCTATTCGCATATAACAGTAACCGCCTTTTGGCAGGAGCTGAATATGTAGCCAGGACCAACATGTCGCTTGATGTTCCTTACCAGACTTATAATAATTGCGATAATGTGAACCAAAACTGCCTTGCCATAAACGGGTTGGGCCGTATAGATGACCGCCCTGTTTACGAATTGATCTACAACCATTACGCAGTTGTGAAAGGCTTAAGCACGCCCAATGTTAAAAAAATGGCCCAACTGATACGGCCGGAGCGTGGCAGCAATGATCATTTTGGGTATGGCACCTTAACATTTACACTGGATGCGACAGCTTCCCCTTACCCCGCAGTTGCACCGCCGCCAACGGGGTTGGTAGCAACTGCCGGAGTTTCGCAGGTAACGCTAAACTGGACAGCGCCAGCAGATGCCACTGCCCAGGGTTATAAAATATTACGTGCAACCACTAGTGGCGGTCCTTATACCACTATAGGTTCATGGTCAGCAAACACTCTTCCTCAATATACAGACAAGACTGTAACCAAAGCCACAACTTACTACTATGTTGTGCAGGCTGTTAATCAATCAGGTATCAGCGGCAATTCCGCACAGGTCAGCGCTACGCCCGTTGCGGGAGGCGCATTGCCAACCGGCTGGTCGCGCACGGACATAGGTACCGTTGCAACAGCCGGTGCCGCCACTTATGCCGGTGCTGGTACCAATACCTTCATCGTCAGTGGTTCAGGAAGGAATATTGGCGGGACCGCCGATTCGTACAGTTTTGCCTATACCAGCGTAACCGGCGACTTTACCATAACCACCAGGCTGACCAATGTAGCCTTGGCATCAAATGGTTATAAGTGGGGGTTGGTAACGCGTGAATCGCTGAACGCGAATGCGTCCAGGGTTGTTGTTAACCTTAGAGGCCGTCAGGCAGAGTTCGGTACACGGCCATCAAATGGTGCGGCTACTTCCTGGCAATACGGTAATGCATATACCTGGATTCCGGTATGGTTCAAGCTTCAACGCGTGGGGAATGTTTTTACAGGGTATCAGTCACCTGATGGGATAAATTGGCATGTTGTTGGCTCAAGTACTGTTGCTATGGCCAGTACTTGTTACACCGGGCTATCGGTATGCGCGGGAACAACAACGGCGGGTGTACTTAATACCACTTACTTTGATAACACAACCATCGTTGGGGGCGGATAATGCTTCGCAGGCTCCAACCAGCTTTACGGCTACGGCCCTGAACAACACGTAAGTGCATCTAAAGAGGCTCTTGGCCTTGAAACAGAGAAATCTGCTGCAATTTTCAGTGTAGCTCTTTATCCAAACTGTTTCAGTTGCTGGTTTGCCACAAGGTATTTATGTGGTACAGATTAAAAATGGCGCTGCACTCAGCGTACAGAAAATAATAAAGGAATAATTCTTTATTTTCTAATAGTAATGCAAGGGCATTCTGCGCAAGTGGAATGCCCTTGTGCTTTTTACACTGGTTCCACCAGCCAGTTTACCATATATTCCAACCTTCTAAAAGATATCTGAACAGCAAGCAGGTTTGGCGGTTTCAGATGTAAGCCTTTATAAAAGTAAATTATATGAATAAAACTGTACATACTTTTTGTATGGATGATTTCGGACTATCGATAGCGGAAACATGGGGCTATCCCTTTTACATCGAGCGTATATAGTAAGAAAGGATTAGAATCACCTTACCTACGTAGAAGGTTGGGTAAATTACCTGGAATAATTAATTCCGAAGAAATCAGTCCGGAAAAATCAAACGGCCTTTTTGGAAATCGATTTCCTGATTTAATGAATTTTTACCAAAAACCGGGAATACTAACGGGTTTTTATACAGTTTCCCCCTATCGAATGGACATTTTCCCCATTCCTTGAAACAGTCCTATTTACTGAGATTTGAATCACTTCATTTAGTAAATCGATTTACTAAACCAATAATCCTGAATGAAGGGAAACCAATTATAAAAACTAACATGTCTGTAAACTTAAAAGAGTTAGCAAAGCTTTCGGATGAAGTTTGTACCGGAAATCAGAAGGCGTTTTCAACTTTACATATAACGTTGTATTCGAGAATGTATTCTAACTACGAGTTGCATAAGAAAGCAAAACCTGCTATAGCATCTTAAACTATTTGAAGTGATACAGTTAAAACAGCCTAATAAATTAAATATTATATGAGGAAAATTTACATTTTAATTCTTGGCTTAATGCTCATGGTGTGCGGGTCCGTGCGGTCCCAAACCTTTGTGCATCCGGGGATTCCCCTTTCAAATTCTGACCTCAGTACTCTGAAGGCCCATGTGCAGGCCGGGGATTATCCCTGGAAACAAGCTTATGAGCTCCTGGCAGCTGACGGCAAGTCGCAACTGACCTATATGCCAAACCCTTATGCCTTTGTTAGCCGCAATCCGAATGTTAATCTTCCGTCATGGAGAAACGATATGGTTGCTGCATTTTTTCAGGCCATGATGTGGTATTTTACGGGCAATGAGGCACATGCCAGAAAATCGCGGGACATTTTAATAGCCTGGGCCACTACCCAGACGGAATTTGGGGGGATTGAGTCTAACCTGGACTTAGGCGATTACGCTTATGCCTTCGGTGGTGCAGCCTCCATCCTTCGCGGAACCTGGAGCGGCTGGACAGCAGAAAATACCACAGCTGTAAAAAATCTGTTCAACAATGTTTACTGGCCACGTACAGGTTGTGCAGGTTATGCTTTAGGGCCTGCCAACAAAGGCACCTTGAGTATCGCTGGAGGCGCCGCTATCGCCGCCTTTTCTGATGACCCGGCAAAAATGGCCCATATCGTTCACCTGATGCGCTACATCGGTTCTACCGGGTTTAAAAATACACTGCCCAGTGGAGAACACGGGGAAAGCGGAAGAGACCAGGGTCATTCTCATGGCATGTGGAGCGGCATGGCCTTTACCGCAGAAGTTTTCTGGAAGCAAGGTATAGACCTTTATTCTGAACTGGATAACCGGCTGCTTGCCTTAGGCGAGTATTTTGCAAAAACGAACACAGGCGAACCTATCGGTTACGTCCCTTTTGGTACTACGGACGCGTATTATTTTAACGCTGCAGGCTGCTGCTGGGATGGAGGAAGATGGGGCTTAACCCTGTTACATGGTGCCTATAACGTACGTAAAAAGCTCAGTACCCCTTACATATCCAAGAGGCTTAATACTATCCCAAGGATGTTTGACCCTGTATATACCTGGTTTTATAAGTCCGAGGACAATTCTACGGCTACCGTTCCAGCGCAAACCGAAATTGTCCCTGAGCCTACAAAAGTGGGAACAGGCGGCTTAACCGATTTGGACATTGGAGCAGCTTCCCCTGCAGGGAGCAGTTCTTACAATAATAATGTTTGGACGGTAAGAGGAAGCGGGACAGAAATATTGACCCATGCAGCCGATGGCTTTCACTTCGTGTACAAGGAAGTGACCGGAAACTGTTCTATCATTGCCAAAGTGGAAACGGCAGGAGGGGGTGCCCTTAATGCCAGGGCAGGGGTAATGATCCGTTCTGATCTGACCTCCACATCAGCACAACGGGCATGGATCGCCATTAAATCGGGTAAGAGGGCAGAATCATTTTTGCATGGATGGACAGAAGTAAGGGCTGGAGCCAACTGGGAAAAACAGGACAGGGCCATCCCCCAGGATTCTTACTGGGTAAAGATTGAACGTATAGGAGATGTGATTAACACCTATTACTCTCCAGATGGTACCAGCTGGGCTACTGAAGTGCAGGGCCGGTTTGCAGGCTTTACCGGCAAGGCCTATATTGGCCTGGCAGTTTGCTCCAATGCCAACGGTGTTTTAAATACCGCTGTATTTAACAATGTAAGTATTACAGGCGGGCAAGGCGGAGTTGTTACTGTACCCGAAGCTCCGCATTCAATATATGCATACGCGGGCAATAATCAGATGCAGCTTCGTTGGCTTTCTTCCTTTGGGGTCGAGAGTTATACACTTAAACGTGCGTCTTCTGAAAGTGGGCCTTATACCACTATCGCGTCTAACCTTTCAGGGAACAGTTTCCTGGATGAGGGTGTGTCGAACGGTCAGACCTATTATTACAAGGTTTGTGCGGTAAATGCTGCAGGAACAAGTCCAGATTCACCAGCAGATTTCGATATGCCGGAAGCGCCACCTGTTCCGCAAGTATTAAATTCAGATGCTTTAAATGGTGTATACAGGATTATAGCCACGCATACTGGTAAAGCAGTAG